>JALSPT010000249.1 GCA_026985785.1 Anaerolineales bacterium | reverse complement strand
TTCTCTCCACCGGCATGTCCACCATGGAGCAAATCCGCGCCGCGGTGGGCGTGCTTGGGCAGGACGACCTCGTCATCATGCACGCCACCAGCACCTACCCCTGCGAGCCGGACGAGTTGAACCTGCGCATGATTCAGACCCTCAAGCGGGAATTCCCCGAGGTGCCGATTGGCTATTCGGGGCACGAGGTTGGCCTGGTGACCACCGCGGTGGCGGTGGCGCTGGGCGCGTGCATGGTGGAACGCCACATCACTTTGGACCGCGCCATGTGGGGCAGTGACCAGGCCGCTTCTGTCGAGCCGGGCGGCTTGCAAAAACTGGTGAAGTACATCCGCGTCACCGAGCGTGCCTTGGGTGACGGCGTGAAGCGGGTGTACGAATCCGAGATCCCGGCGCTGCGCAAGTTGAGGCGGGTGGGGTTACCGTAAGGAGCGGGGTGTGCAGCCACGGCGCTGGTTAGGCATGTTGGCGCTGGTCGCGGCCATGCTGGCGGGATGTGGCCGCCCCGCGCCTTCCCCCTCGCCCACCGCGGCGCTCACGGCCACCGCGCTCCCCACGGCCACGCCTTCCCCCGCGGCACCCCCGCCCCGCACGCCTACCCCCATCCCCTTGCCTTCCCCTACCCGGACGCCTGCCCCTTCGCCCACGCCCTCACCCACCCCTTGCGCTGCCGAGGTGTGTGTGCTGTCGTGGGCGTTTCCCTTGCGCCGCCCGATTGCCCCGCCTGGCAACAGCGCCATCGCCCCCACCTACCCCTTCGGCTCCGACTACCACGGTCTGCGCAAGCCGCACCACGGGGTGGATATGGCCAACCCCTACGGCACACCCGTGCTCGCGGCTGCCGATGGGGTGGTGGTCTTCGCAGGCGACGATATCCGCCACCCCCTCACCCCGTGGCCGAACTTCTACGGCCAGGCGGTGGTGCTGGAACACCACCTGCCGGGCGTACCCTGGCCACTGTTCACCCTCTACGGCCATCTGGAAACGATTGGCGTGCGGGTTGGTCAGACGATAGCGGCTGGCGAAGCGGTGGGCACGGTCGGCAGCCGCGGCGTGGCCACCGGTCCGCACCTGCATTTCGAAGTTCGCCTGGGGGAAAACGCCTACCAGGCCGCCCAAAACCCTGTGCTGTGGATGCAACCTGCGGCACCCGACGACGGCGCACTGGCGTTGCGCCTGACCGATCCTTCCGGTCACCCACGCCACCTTACCGCCATCGTGCTGCGCGGCTTGACGCCTGGCCTGCCGACGCGCTATCCTCAAACGTATGTCGAAGAGGCCCTGCACGGCGACCCCCGCCTGCACGAAAACGCCGCCGTGGGCGATTTGCCCCCCGGAGACTACGAACTGGAGATCACCTGTTGCGGGCGGCTGTACCGCCGGGTGGTCGAAATTCGCCCCCATCACCTGACCTTGGTGCGCTGGCGGTTACCCTGAGGGGGTGGCCGTGGGGAGCGGCTGGCCCAATACTTTGCTCACTTCGTCCATGATGAAGCGGACGTAGGCTTGCGTGCCGTAATAGCGCAGGTGGATGCCGTCTTCGACGAACCATTCGGGGTGCTGAACTGCCAAGGCGTGCCAATCGATGAGGTGCGCCTGCGGCCAGCGGGCGACGCCGTTGCGGAGGTGGTCGTTGACGTAATCCTCCCAACGCACAGGCCGCCGCACGTTGACGAAGAAGACGTGCCGGACGCCGTGCGCCAGGAGGGTTTTCATGGCGGCATCCAAGGTTTCGGGGGCAAAAGGGTAGTTGGTGCCGAGGTGGATGACAACGACCGGCCCCAAAAGGTGGCGGGCGGCGAGGTCGGGCACTAAGGTGGTCAGGTCGCGCATTTTGCGCCCCGGCAGGGCGTCGACGTACACCTGGTCTCCCCACGGTTTCCAGAACTGAAACGTGACCGCCGATTGGAGCACCGAATCGCCGATGATGGTGTAGCGCGGCCCGGGGCGCGGGGTGGCCGTGGCGGTGGCTGGGGGGCGTAGCGGCGTGGCGCTTGGGGCAGCCGTAGCGGCGAGCGAGGGCAAGGCGGTAGAGGCCGGAGGGCGTGGCGTGGCCGTGGGCGGCAGGGTGGGGCTGGGCGTGGGGGTAAAGGCAAACGCTACGGCCTCTTGCGGCAGGGGGGCGGCCTGGGCGTGCCACAAGCCGCCGATGTTGAGCGCCAAAAGTCCCGCCGTGAGGCCCACCGAAAGCGGGGCGAGGGCTTTGCGCCGCTGCCAGGCCGCCTGCACATTTTTCCACCACACTTTGAAGCCTTCCCGGCGGATGGGGTGCTCCAGCCAGCGATAACTGGCCTCGGCCACCAGAAAGGTGAGGGCGAATTGGGTTGCCACCACCACGGGCAAGGGGGCGTGCCAATCCACCCCTGGCCGCAGCATGGCGAAAATCGGCCAGTGCCAGATGTAGATGCCGTAACTGCGTAGCCCCACCCACCGCGGCAGGGGATGCCCGAGGAGGTTCCCCAATCTGGTGTCGGGGTGGGAGACGGCGGCGATCACGCTCAGGGTGGCGGCATCCACCAGCAGAAAGCCGCCGTGGTAGAGGAAAGGGGTGTAATCGTTGGCGCGGGCGAAGATGACCAGTAGCCCTGCCAGCCCCAGCCATCCGGCAACCTCTGCTGCTGCGCGGCTGTGGCGGCGGAGGGTGGCTTGGGCGCGCAGACGATGCGGTTGCCAAAGGGCGGCAAAGGCGGCGCCGAAGAGGATGGCCGCGGCCCGGGTGTCGGTGCCGAAGTAGGGGCGACTGGGGTCGGTGAAAGGCACGTAAAGATGCGCCCGCCAGAGCGCGGAGAGCCCCCCAAGCAGGATGGCAGCCGCTGCAAACCGCCGCAGCAGGTGGCGAGGACGCCGCCACGAGCCGCCCAAAGCCATCAGCGCGGTGAAAATCAGTGGCCAGGTAAGGTAGAACTGCTCTTCCACTGCCAGCGACCAGAGATGGCGCAGCAGCGGCGGGCGGCCAAACTGCTCGAAATAGGAAATCTTGCGGAAGATGTACACCCAGTTGGTGATGTAGGCCAGCGCGGCGGGGACGTCTTCCCGCAGGCGAGGGAGGGCATCCGGGGCGAAAAACCGCGCCGCTACGGGCACGAGGAGCAGCAACAGCCACAGCGCGGGCAAAAGCCTGCGGGCGCGCCGCAGCCAGAAATTGGCATAGTTCAACCGGCCATCGTCCAACCAATCCAGCAACAGCAAGGAGGTGATCAGATAGCCGGAAAGCACGAAAAAGACCTCGACGCCCAAAAAGCCGCCATCGCTGAGCGGCAGATTGGCGTGATAGGCCATCACGGCCAGGACGGCTATCGCCCGTAATCCATCCAGCCCCGGCATGTAGGGCAGGCGGAGGTGGGTGCGCTTCTCGGCAGGCATGGGGCAAGTATATCGCGAAACGGGCAGTGGTGTGCTGGTGGGGCGCTTCGCGCTTCCACCGCGACTTTTGTGGCCGATGGGGGTTTTCGGTTACAGCCTTTCTCTGGAGAGCGCTATGCCTCGCCCCGTTGCATTGGTCACCGACAGCACGGCCTACATCCCCGCCGACCTTGTCGCGCGGTACGACATCCGTGTAGCGCCTCAGGTTTTGATCTGGGGCGAGGAAACCTTCCGCGATGGGGTGGATATTACCCCCGAAACCTTTTACCGCCGCCTTGCCACCGCTAAGGTGCTGCCGAAGAGCACCCAGCCGGCGGTAAGCAGTTTCGCGGCGATTTACGACGCGTTGCTTGCGGCGGGGCGCGATGTGTTGGTGGTGGTGATTTCCTCCAAGATGTCGGGCACCTACCAGGCTGCGTTGCAGGCGCGAGAGGGTTTTCCAGCCGAGGCCATCGAGGTGGTCGATTCCCGCACCACGGCGATGGAATTGGGCTTTCATGTGCTGGCCGCCGCGCGGGCGGCGGAGGCGGGGGCTTCGCTGGCCGAATGCAAAGCGGTGGCCGAGAAGGCGCAGCAGTACAGCGGCGTGGTGCTCACGGTGGATACGCTGGAGTTTCTCCACCGAGGTGGGCGCATTGGCGGCGCCAGCCGCTGGTTTGGCACGGCCCTGCGCATCAAGCCGGTGCTGGAAGTGCGCGATGGCTTGGTGCAGCCGCTGGAGAAAATTCGCACCCGTCGCCGGGCGCTGGCGCGAGTGGTCGATATCGTGGTCGAGCGGATCGGTCAGCAAGCGCCGGTGCGATTGGCCGCCTTGCACGCCAACGCCGAGGAAGATGCCCGTTGGCTGTTGAATCAGGCCAGTGCCCGGGTGTCGCCCGATGAGGCGCTGGTGGCCGACGTCAGCCCTGTGGTGGGAACCCATGTTGGCCCCGGCACCGTGGCCCTGGCTTACATGGCCGGCATGTGATCCCCCCTTTGCAGAGAGGTCGTGATGAGCAAGCCTGTAGCCGTTGTCACCGACAGCACCGCTTCACTCCCCCCGGATTTGGTCGCCGAGTACAACATCCACGTCGTGCCGTTGCAGGTCATTTGGGAGGGTAAGGCCTACCGGGATGGCGTGGACATCACCCCGGAAGATTTCTATCGGCGTCTGGAGCATGCCAAAACCCTGCCGACCAGTTCCCAGCCCTCGGCGCAAGATTTTGCCGATGTGTTTCGGCGGCTGTTGGACGAGGGATACGACGTGCTCGCCGTGGTCATTTCCTCCAAGATGTCGGGCACCTTAGCCTCGGCAGCCCAGGCCAAGGAAATGCTCCAAGCCGACAACATCGCCTTGGTGGATTCCCTTTCCACCGGCATGGAAACCGGCTTTCATGCCTTGTTGGCCGCGCGAGCGGCTGCTGAGGGCGCTTCGCTGGCGGAATGCCGCGCGATCGCCGAAAGCGCGCGCGACCACAGTGGTTTTGTGTTGATGGTGCCGACGTTGGAGTTTCTGCATCGCGGCGGACGCATCGGCGGGGCGAGCCGTTGGTTCGGCACCGTATTGCGCATCAAACCGATTCTGGAGGTGCGCGGAGGGCGGGTGGAGCCGTTGGAAAAGGTACGCACCCGCAAAAAAGTGATTCAGCGGATGGCCGACATTGTGGTCGCGCGCGTGGGCGATGCCCGCCCGCTGCGGCTGGCCACCCTGCACACGGGGGCGGAAGAGGAGGCCCGTGCCCTCCAAGCGCAATTGGAGGGCCGCCTTTCGCCGGACGAATCGTTGTTCGGTATGGTCAGCCCGGTCATCGGAACGCACGTCGGCCCTCATGGGCTGGGCATTGTGTACGTTGCGGGCGTCTGAGGTTATAATCGGGGTGTTCCCCTCCATCCATCCAAAGCAACAGGGTCGTTGGTCAGCAGCCGACGGCCCTGTTGCGTTATCATGAAAGCGTGGGCACGCGCCCTTGGCTTCCGCCGTGCTTTGGGCTACAATGGGAGCATGGGATGGACGCTGATCGGCCACCAGTGGGCTGCCGACTTGCTGCGCGGGCACATCCGTCGTGGGGCGGTGCGCCATGCCTACCTTTTCACCGGCCCACGAGGCATCGGGCGGCGCACCCTGGCATTGCAATTTGCTCAGGCGCTGGTGTGCGAAAACCCGCCCGAGCCGGGTGAAGCCTGTGGCCGCTGCCGCGCCTGCCGCCAGATGGCCGCCGAGAAGCATCCCGACCTGCACATCGTTCGCCGCGCCGACGATGCCACCGTCGTCAAGGTAGCGCAAATTCGCGCCTTGGAGCGCCGCCTGGCCCTGGCGCCTCTGGCCGCCCCTTATCGCATCGCGCTGCTGCTGAACTTCGAGGAAGCCCACCCCAGCGCCGCCAATGCGCTGCTCAAGACGTTGGAAGAGCCGCCCGGACGAGTCATCCTGCTGCTGACCGCCGAAAGCGCCGAAGCCTTGTTGCCGACCGTGGTCTCCCGCTGTGAGGTGCTGCGGCTGCGCCCGGTGCCCGTGGCCGAAGTGAGTGCAGCATTGCAGAGCCGCCACGGCCTTCCGCCCGAGCAAGCCGACCTGCTGGCGCATCTCTCCGGCGGACGCCCTGGCTACGCCCTGCGCCTGCATCGCGATCCCGACCTGCTGGCCGAGCGCGACCAGGCGCTGCACGACCTGCTCACTTTGCTCTCCGCCGACCGCATCGCCCGCTTTGCGTTTGCCGAAAAAGCCGCCAAGGACCGTCGCACCTTGCACCGCTTGCTCACGACGTGGCTCGCTTTTTGGCGCGACGTCTTGGTGCTGGCGACCGGTGCGCAGGCGGCGCTTACCCAGGTGGACTACCGCCCGGCGCTGGAAGCCTTGGGCGCTTCGCTTTCCCCCCAGCAGGCACTAACCGTGCTCCAGACGCTGCAACAAGCCCTGGATGACCTGGAACACCACGTCAATGCCCGCCTGGTGGCCGAAAACGTCATGCTTATCCTGCCCTCGTTCCCTCGTCTCGCACCGGACACCTGACACCCAAACACAGCCCCCTTCCATGAAATTCGACGCTTCCCTTCCCCCCCTCCCCCTCCAAGACGTGCCCGCGGTGGCCAAAGCCGCGGAGCGGATGGGCTTTGCCGCCATTTGGACCACCGAAACCCAGCACAACCCCTTCCTGCCGGGCGCATTGATTGCCGAACACACCCGCCGGATGCAGTTCGGCACCGCGGTGGCGATTGCCTTCGCCCGCAGCCCCGCCGATCTGGCTTACACCGCCTGGGACCTGGCCGCAGCCTCCGAGGGGCGCTTCATCCTCGGCCTGGGAACCCAGGTCAAGGCACACATCACCCGCCGCTTTGGGATGCCCTGGCCCGATTCGGTGGTGGGCAAACTGCGGGAGCAAATCCAGGTCATCCGCGCCTTCTGGCACACCTGGCAGACGGGCGAAAAACTCAACTTTCGCGGCGAATACTACAAACTGACCCTGATGTCGCCTTTCTTCAACCCCGGCCCCATCGCCCATCCCGA
>JALSPT010000248.1 GCA_026985785.1 Anaerolineales bacterium | reverse complement strand
CCCACCACCTCATAATGCACCACCGTCGGCTCGAACTCCAGCAGGAAATCGCGGTCTTCGGGGTAGTATTTGGCCTTTTCCGCCTCCTCACCGGCGAAGGCGCGGATGGCTTCCATGCTTTCCCAGAAGGTGAGCGTGATGAAGTGGGTGACTTCGCCGTCGGGGCGTTCCAGAATATAAACGCCCAGGTTGCCCGGCACCGAGCGGTAATCGGGGATGGCGCGGGCGTTGAGGAATTCTCGGTAGGCTTTGGCTTTGGTTGCGGGCACGCGTCCATGCCACATACGAACGATCATTTTAGCCCTCCCAGGTCAATAGATTGGCTTTGTCTTCGGCCTGCAGGGAAAGGGCAAACTCGGCCAGCAGGCGGGCGGCGCGGCGGATGTCTTTCAGCGAGACGATTTCCACCGGCGTGTGCATGTAGCGCAGCGGGATGCTGATCACCATGCTGGCCGCGCCGGCGGCGGCAATTTGCAGCGCCATCGCGTCGGTGCCGGAGTGGGTCGGCAGGTAGTCTACGTGGTAGGGGATTTCCAGCCGCTCGGCCACGGCTTTCACCGCCTCGTGGACTTTGGGGTGAATGTTCGGCCCCAGGCCGAGCAAAATGCCCTCGCCCAAGGGGAAGCCTTTGGCCTCGCCCACGCCAGGGCCAGTGGCGAAACTGACATCCACGGCCACGGCCACATCGGGGCGCAGAGCGTAGGCAATGGTCTGCGCGCCGCCCAAGGTTTCCTCTTCCTGCACCGTGGCGGCAAAATACACATCCCAGGCCGGGGTGCGGCTCTGCATGGCTTCCAGGGCTAAGGTGAAAGCGGCCACCGAGGCGCGGTTGTCGAGGCCGGGGCCCATGATGGTCTCCTCGCCCAACATTTCGGGCGGCTGGGCAAAGGCCACGCGGTCGCCGACGCGCACGCGGCGGGCCACCTGGCGGGCGGTCAGGCCGACGTCCACCAGCAGGTGGGTGAGGGGCACCGGCTTGCCGCACATTTCCGGCGGCAGAAGCGGGTCGGGCGGGGCGGTGAGGATGCCGGGCAGCGGGCCGCTTTCCGCCCAGACGGTGACCTGCTGGCCGGGCAGCACACGCGGGTCGAGGCCGCCGATGGGCGCGATGTGCAAAAATTCGCCCTCAATGCGGCTGACCAACATGCCGATGGTGTCCATATGGGCGGCAAAGAGCAGGCGGGGGCGGGGTTCGGGGGCAATGCCGCGGCGGAAGGCGGTCAGCGTGCCGATGGGGGAAACCAGCAGGTCGTCGGCCAGGGGCTGCCAGTGGCGGGCGAGGAAATCGCGCACGGGTGCTTCGGTGCCCGAAAGGCCGGGCTGGCGCAGCAGTTCGGGCAAAAAGTCGGCAAGTTCTAAGGTCATGGGATATCCTCAAGGAGTCGGTGCCAGCGTGGGCGGTGGCGAGGTTGGAGAGGGAACGCCTGTAGGCGAAGGCGTTGTTGCAGGAAGAGGGGACGGCGTGGCCGTTGGCGAGGGTGGGAGGGACGTAGGGCTCGGCGTCGAAGTCGGGGTGGCGCTCGGCGTTGCCGAAGCCGGGAGGAAAGGTGTAGGGCTGGCCGTAGGGGTCATCGTAGGAGCAGGGCTGGCGGTGGGCGTCGAGGTCAGAGTAGCCGTCTCGGTTGGGGTAGGTGTGGGCGTCGGCGTAGCAGTAAGCGTTGGCGGCAGTGGCGTAGGCGAGGGGCCGGCCGTGGGGTAATACACCACCGTTACTGTCGCCACCAGCGACGCCGTGGGCGTGGCCGTCGGGGAAGGAGGCACAGTCGACAGCGTGCTGCTTCCAGGTCGGGGAGCCCTTTCCACCGCGGCAAAACCAATGCAGTAGCACGGTAAAGTAGCGATAATCACCAAAAGGGAAAAATAGCGTAACCGGGCACGAAGAGACATAACCAAAAACGCTCCCCATCAAGTATACACCTGTTCCCCCAAATGATACCACTACCCCACCCTCTCATTTTTCGGCCCCAAAATGCGGTAGAATGTAGTATGGCCTATCTGCCAAGAGGTGCTTTATGAGCGAAAACCTAACAGAAAATCCCAAACCCCAACAGTCGCAACCGGCGGCCTCATCAGAGCCTACGCCAGCCCCACCTCCTGTCGAAAGCGCTGCAACCTCTCCCGCATCAGCAGGCGCAACCAAACGCCAGGACTGGCTCCCCTTCCTGCTGGGGGCGCTCTCGGTCGTCCTGGTAGTAGTCGGCATCGTGCTGGTGATGGCCTTCATGGGCGAAGGACGCGGCATCCCCTTTCTGAGCACCGATACCCCCACACCCACCAACACAGCCACGCCAACCAATACGCCTACCATCACCCCCTCACCGACGGCTACGCCTACCATCACCCCCACACCAACCCAAACCCTGACACCTACCCCCTCTGAGCCTTTCGAATACACCGTCCAAGAAGGTGACACGCTGGTAGGCATTGCCAAAAAATTCAACGTCGACGTCATCACGCTGATGCTCCTCAACAATATGAACTATGATAGCACCATCTTCGTGGGGCAGAAGATTATCGTCCCCGCCCCCAATACCAAACGCCCCACGCCCACGCCGCTCCCCACTTTCATGCCCAAGGGCTTCAAGATCCAATACTTCGTGCTACCCAACGACACCTTGGAAGGCATCGCCGCCAAGTTCAACTCCACCGTGGACGCGATCGTCGAAGCCAATGACGCCCTCAAAGATGCTACCAGCCCCATCTATGCCGGGCAGATCCTCATCGTGCCGGTCAATTTGGTGACCCCCACGCCAACCAACATTCCTACCCCCACACCAAAGCCGTAAAAAAGACTCACCACCGTCCTTCATTGGCCTGAGAGGTATACTCTCTCAGGCCGATTTTTTCTCCTCGCGCTTGGCCTGCTGCCAGGCCGCCTCCATCTCGTCAAGCGTCAAAGCCTCCACAGGGCGCCCCTGCTCACGCGCCCTCTGCTCGATGACAGCAAATCGCCGCCGAAAGCGCACATCGGCGGCATGGAGGGCAACCTCCGGATCCACCCCCATCCAACGCGCCAGGTTGACCACCACAAAAAGCACATCCCCGATCTCGGCCTCTTGCTCCTCCGGCGTGCGTGCGGCGCGCACTTCGTCCAGTTCTTCCGCCAGTTTTCGCCACACGCCTTCCACGTCCGGCCAATCGAAACCCACCTTGACCACTCGCTTTTGGATCTCCAGCGCCTCCATCAAAGCCGGTAAGCCGCGAGGGATGCCATCCAACACGCTCTTGGACACCTGATGCCCCTTCTCTTGCGCTTTGATGGCCGCCCAATTGCGCACTACCTCATCCGCATCGGCCACATGCAGATCACCGAACACATGCGGATGCCGCCGTACCATCTTTTGATGAATGCCGCGCAGGACGTCGGTCATGGTAAACTCGCCCTCTTCCGCCGCGATCTGGGCGTGCAGCACAATTTGCAACAACACATCACCGAGTTCCTCGGCCAAAGCCTCCCAATCCTCCAAATCGATGGCTTCCAGCGCCTCGTAAGCCTCCTCGAGCAAAAAGCGGCGCAACGAGCGATGCGTCTGCTTGCGGTCCCAGGGGCAACCGTCAGGCGCACGCAGCCGCGCCACCACCTCCTGGAACGCCTCAAAGGATGCATCGGCGGCCAGCGCCGGGACGTACAGGCTGGTCAACAAGCCAATCCGGTCGTCGCGGTCGATTTCATACAGCGGCATCCAGCGCACTGCCTCGTCCGAGGTGCCAGCGGCGTGCACCAACGCTACCCGGTGCTCATCGGGATACACCGCCATCAAGGTCATCTTGACCTCGGCGGCTACCGTGCGATCGTACACCTGGGCGATCAGCGCCGGGGCCGATGGCGGAAAAGGCGGCACATGCAGCATCGCCAGTTCCATGGCATCGACCAATGCCGTGTGCGGGAAAGCATCCACCCCCAACGCCCGCCAGGTTGGCTCCAGAAAACTCAGCCCTTCCACCACCCGTAGCGGCAGCCCCATCTCTCGGGCTCGGCGCATCAGTTCGCGCCCGGTCACCTCGGCAACGAAAGGATGCCCCGGCACGGCATACACCACCCCTTCTGGGCGATGAGCCAGTTCCAGCACCTGTTCTACGATGGCCGCGTATACTTCCTCAAAACTTTCAGCCTGCTCATAGAGGTGATCGAAGGAATGTACCACCAACTCGCTCGGAAAGGCCGCCACCGTAGGGTGCTTCACCGTGCGCAGGTAGATCTCTCCGGCGGAGGAGAGCACGTCCCACGCTTCGCGAGTCAACTGATTGGGATTGCCGGGGCCCAGCCCCAGCAGCGTAATCGAGGGCATGGTTGGCTCCAATGGAGTTGCATGGTCGGGTAGTCATTTAGTCACCTGGTCGGCTGGTCGTTTGGTCGCTTAGTCGTTTGGTCGTTTGGTCGGATGGCGGCTGGACGGCGTCGCGCTTTACCCACCCATCCAACTACCCGACCATCTGACTACCCGACTACCTGACTACCCGACCATCCGACTTGTTAACGCAACACGCCCCTGCCCAACGAGCAGGGGAACGCGTTGCATCCTTCCACTGCCGACCAAACAGCAGGGCTAACGCTTGGTGTAGGTGGGCGCCTTGCGAGCACGTTTGAGGCCGGGCTTCTTGCGCTCTTTGACGCGCGGGTCGCGCGACAGCAAGCCCTTCTTCTTCAAAGCCGGGCCAAAAGCCTCATCGTATTTGGCAAAAGCCCGCGCCAGACCCAGGCGCACTGCACCCACCTGGCCGGTCACGCCACCACCTTTGACCACGACGGTGACGTCGTACTTTTCGCGCGGCTCGCCCAGCACGGTAAACGGCAAAAGGACGTTGTCCAGATCGCCCACACGAGGGAAGTACTCCTCCACCGGCTTGCCGTTGACGATAAACTTGCCCGATCCTTCCATAATGCGCACGCGCGCACTGGCCTCCTTGCGACGCCCAACGCCTTCGTAATAGCGAACAGCCATAAAATCCAACCTCCTTCGTAACCTGCCGCTTACAGTTCCACACGGCGAGGCTGCTGTGCCTCGTGGGGATGATCAGGGCCGGCATACACCTTGAGCTTCTTGATCAGTTTCCGGCCATAGGCATTCTTGGGAAGCATGCCCCACACCGCGGCGCGAATGACCTGCTCCGGATGCGTGCGCAGTTGCTCCCGCAGGGTCACTTCCCGCAAACCGCCCGGGTAGCCGGAGTGCCGGTAGTACTTCTTTTGGTCCAATTTCCGGCCCGTGACCCGCACACGCTCGGCGTTAACCACGACGACGTAATCGCCATTGTCCACACCCGGGGTGTAGTTGGGTTTATGTTTGCCCAACAGAATAGCCGCGACACGGGTCGCCAAACGCCCCAGGTTCTGGTCGTTAGCGTCCACGAGCAACCATTCGCGGGTAATTTCAGCGGGTTTCGGATAATAAGTTTTCACCGTTAACCTCTCCAAACAGGAATACAAAACGAAAAACGGCCATCCTCACGGCAACATCTTGCTGACGGGCGGTGTCTCCCGACGGCACCGCGCCAGTTCTTCGGACGCGTAACACACCTCTTGCAGCACCAGCCCCTGCGGCGGAGCCAACCCCTGCAAAGGGGCAGCTGGCGGCTGGTCGAGCGCCTGCTTCACGCTCTCCAAGGGCATTCGCCCTTGCGCCACGGCCACCTGGAGCGCCACCATCCGTCGCACCATGCGGTAAAGGAAAGCGTCGGCCACGACGTCGAATACCCACAGCCCCTCGTCAAAAGACGCCCAGGCTGCCTTGTACACCGTGCGCACGGTGGTGCCTTGCGGAGAAGGCGGCGTACCCAGGGCTGCAAAATCGCGCCGGCCAGGGAAAAGGGCTGCCGCCGCAGCGAGCAAGTCCCCATCAAGCGCCGGCCACACCCGCCAGGCATAGCGCCGCCAAAGTGGACGCCGCTCGGCAGCGACATACAGCCGATACACATAGCGCCGCGCCACCGCCGCGTAACGGGGATGGAAATCGGCGGGGGCAGGCCGAAGGGCGCTTACGGCCACATCCGGCGGCAACAGGCTGTTGAGCGCCCGCCGCAAGGCTTCTGCTCCATGCTGCCAGCGCAGCCGAAAGGCAATCACTTGCCCACGGGCATGGACGCCGGCATCCGTGCGACCGGCATAGCGGATGGCCTCTTCCTGCCAGCCCAGGCGACGCAGTGCGCTTTCAACCACGCCCTGCACCGTGCGCCCTTCCCGCTGGCGCTGGAAGCCGACGAAATCGGTGCCGTCATAAGCCAGGACAGCCTGGTAAAGTGCCAAAGAAGAAGTGCTCAAGGATTCGAAGCGCAAGTGTCAGGTGCAGTGGCGGCTACTCTTCCACCAGTTCCAACAGCACCATGTCGGCGCCATCGCTGAGGCGGGGGCCGAGTTTGAGGATGCGGGTATAGCCGCCGGGGCGGTCGGCATAGCGAGGGGCAATATCGTCGAACAGTTTGTTGAGGACGTTCTCCCGCTCGTAATCTTCCTCGCCGCCGCCGAGGTAAGGGGTTCCCAGCCGCGCGGCCACCAGTCGGCGGGCATGCACCATCGCCGCGCCTCCCGCGGCGTTCCCGCGCTTGGCGATCGTAATCAGCCGCTCGGCTTCACTGCGGACGGCCTGCGCCTTGGCACGCGTCGTGCGGATGCGTTCGTGGTAGAACAATTGCTTGATCAGGTTCCGCCGCAACGCCTTGCGAGCGTCTTTGGAGCGGCTGAGTTTCTTACCGGCAACTTTGTGTCGCATAGTTCTCACTCCGTGATGCGCTATTCTTCGTCCTCGGGCAAAAAGCCCTTCTCGCGCATTTTGCTCAGAAGTTCTTCCAGGCTTTTCTCACCGAAGTTACGGATGGAAAGCATGGCCTCTTCGCCCTTGCTCAACATGTCGAGCACCTCGCCCACGGTGGTCACCCCGGCCCGCTTGAGGGAATTGAACAC
>JALSPT010000247.1 GCA_026985785.1 Anaerolineales bacterium | reverse complement strand
ATTTTGGGTGCAAGCAAATGTCGTAGAAGCACTTTTCAGGATCTCACTCCTCCCCCGCCGCCTACGGCGGCCTCCCCCTCCCCTCCCTTACTGAAGGGAGGGGAGGGGGGAAGGCGGAGGCTGTCCTCACGAAGGACAGCCTCCGCCAGGGGGTGGGGAGAGATCTGGCCATACGATAGCCTTATCTACAACATTTGAGTGCACCCTTCTATTTTCCTCTATTTCTCGGCTTTGCGCAAGCGCGGTAAAATGAGGACGATGCTCACTCGTTGGCTTGGCCGCCTGTTCGTTCTCGCGGGGTTGGTGATGTTGGGGTGGGGGTTGTACCCCTTGCCGCACCAAAAGACAACCGCCGCGCTGTGGTGGGACGACGGGCCCGAGGTCGCTTTTACCGCGCCGCGTGCGCTCCGCCTGGGCGATACCGCCACCGCCCGCCTGCGCTTGCGCTCCCCGGCCAACGCCGCCTCGCCGGCCCAGGTGGAGGTTTCCCTGCGTTTCAGCGGCCTGGAAGCCCAGCCCAAGGGCACCTCTCGCCTCACACTCGCCCCCGGCCAGCAGGCGCAACTGCGCTGGAGCCTGCGCAGCGTGGCCCCTGGTCAGGCGAGCGGTGCGCTGTGGATTTATCGCATCTTGCCCGACGGCAGCCGACTGGCCGTCTATACCATCCCCCTGCATCCCCGCACGAAGGCTTTTTTCGGCTTCAGCGGCCAAGCCATCCGCCTCATCGGTTTGTTCACACTATTCTTGGGCGCAGTCTTGCTCGTCCTGGCCCGATCCACCTGAAGGAGGAACCCTCATGTCCCGCTTTGTCGACCTTTCCGCTCCCATTGCCCCCAGTCCGGAAACCACGCCGCCTTTCTTACGCATCGAAATCGAGTACCACGACCACAAAGCCGGCGCTGCCCAGGCGCAAGCCTTGCTCAAGGTGCCGCCCTCGCTTTTCCGCCACGGCGAAGGCTGGGCGACCGAGACCATCACCCGCCTGGGCACCCACGACAGCACGCACGTCGACGCGCCCTATCACTACAACAGCACCATCCAGGGCCAATCCGCCCCCACCATCGACCAACTGCCGCTGGAGTGGTTTTTCAGCGACGGCGTGGTGCTGGATATGACACACAAAACCAAGGGCGACCCGGTGACTGCCGAGGACATCCAAAAGGAACTTGACCGCATCGGCTACACTCTCAAACCGTTGGACATCGTGCTGGTGCGCACCGGCCAGGACAAATTCTACAATGCCCCCGATTATCTGTTCCGCGGCCCCGGCGTGACGGCAGAAGCCACCATCTGGCTGTACGAGCAGGGCATCCGGGTGATGGGCATCGACGCCTGGGGATGGGACGAGCCGCTCGACCTGCAGGCGCAGAAAGCGCTTCAGGCCGGGGAGCCGGGCGTCTTTTGGGCAGCCCATCAGGTCGATCTCCCTTATTCCCAGATCGAACGGCTGGTCAACCTCGACCAACTGCCCCCCTTTGGCTTCAAGGTGGCTTGCTTCCCGCTGAAAATTCAAGGCGGCAGCGCCGGGCCGGCCCGCGTGGTCGCCATTTTGGAGTGATGCCATGAAACTGCGTTTGGTTCGTCTCACCGGTTTCGGCGAATTGAAGATCGCCCACTCGGTCGCCGTCGAGCACGCAGGGAAATGGGTGCCTTTGCTGGCAGCGCTCTATCGCTTGCAGGATGCCGAATTCCCTGCCAACCAGGCTGTGTACGATTTCCCTACTCTGCAGCGCACGGCAACCGATGTGCTTGCCTTCCTTCAGGCCGGCGAAGCCGCCCGCGCCGAAGCGGCGCGCTTGCTGGAAAAGGTTGCCGAGGAGGGCTTGACCTTCGACGAGGACTATGACCCTACCCCCATCTTGCCCTTCCGCCCGCTTTCCTTCCGCGATTTCATGCTCTACGAGGCCCACGTCATCGCCGCGGGCAAAGGGCTGGTGCGGCGCTTCATGCCCAAAATGTGGAAGCCCCTCGCCCTGTACGAAAAACTGACCGGCAGGCCGCATCCCAAATTGCGTCCCAAGCCGCTCTGGTATCGGAAACCCATTTACTACATGGGCAGCCACATCAACTTCTACACCGAGGGCGACACCATCCCCTGGCCGGGCTACACCCGCGCTCTGGATTACGAACTGGAACTCGGCGTGGTGATCGCCCAACCCCTCTACAACGCCACGCCCCAAGAGGCGCTGGAGGCCATTGGCGGCTTCGTGGTCATCAACGATTTCAGCGCCCGCGATGTGCAATACCCCGAAATGACCAGCGGCTTTGGGCCGGTCAAGGCCAAGAACTTCGCCAACGGGATGAGCGCGGTGGTGGTGACCGCCGACGAGGTGCTGCCGCACGTGGCCGACCTGGCGGTGAAAGTCGTCGTGAATGGCGAAACCTGGGGCGAAGGCAACACCGGCGGGGCGCGCTACAGCCTCGGCGAGATGGTGGCCTATGCTTCCCTGGGCGAGAAGGTGCTGCCGGGCGAGGTGATGGCCACCGGCACCATCCCGGGGTGCAGCGGCATGGAAACCGATCACTGGCTCTCGCCGGGCGACCGCATCACCCTGGAAATCGAGCGCGTCGGCGCCCTCACCAACCTCATCGGCCAGCCCGGCTAACGGCTAAACCGCAGATTGCGCAGATTCCGCAGGAAAACACTGCATGACCACGCGACGAAGTAACGAAGTAACGACGCAACGAGGCAACGATCCCTTGCCCTGTCGGTAGCCTGACAATGCCTGCCGTGACCATCCTCCCCCTCACCGTTGGCCCCCTGGAAACCAACGCCTATATCCTGGCTGACGAAGCCGCGGGCGATGCCGTGGTCATCGACCCCGGCGCCGAGGGCGAGCGCATCGCGCGCCTGGTGGCCCGGCGCGGCTGGCGGCTGACCGCCATCTGGCTGACCCACGCGCACTTCGACCACCTCGGCGGGGTGGCGGCTTTGCTGCGGGCGGTGCAGCCCATGCCGCCCGTGGGGCTGCACCCCGAGGACTGCTGGCTGTGGAAGGCCAAGGGCGGGGCAGATGCTTTCGGCATCGCCATCGAAGACCCCGGCCCCGCGCCCGACATCGGCTTCTACCACGGCGACTGGCTGGATGTCGGCAGCGTGGCGTGTGAGGTGCGCCACACCCCCGGCCACACGCCCGGCCATGTGGCCTTCTACTGCCCCGCAGCCGGCGTGCTCTTCGGCGGTGATCTGATTTTCTACCGCAGCGTGGGGCGCACCGATTTGCCCGGCGGTGATTGGGAGGCGCTGGTGGAAAGCATCCGCACGCAGGTGTTCACCCTGCCCGACGACACCCGCATTCTGCCCGGCCACGGCCCGGCGACCACCGTGGGGGAAGAAAAGCGCCACAACCCGTTCGTGGGCGGGTGAGTGGGGGAGATGCCAAGGCCGCCAAGAAAATCTGCGCCATCTGCGCAATCTGTGGTTATCTGCGTTCTTTGGGGCGCAGGGCGCTGCGCCCAGGGCGAACCGCCGTTTGCCCCTACCCATCCACCGATTGACACCGAGGGACACCGAAAAAACCATCAGTGAATCGGCGTCATCTTTGGCGTCCGGCACCCGGCTGCCGCTTTCCAAAGCGGTGACAACTCGCCGCACACCAAAAACATCTGTGAAAATCGGCGTCATCGGTGGATTTAGACGACGCAACCACGCAACCAAGTAACCAAGTAACCAAGTAACCATCTCCCCCCACTCTCGCTCTAACGCAACGCCGATATTCCTCTTACATCCTTCTAACACTTTCGGGTTACAGTAAAAGTGCCTTACGGCGCGCTGTGGGGGAGAATCTCTTCCACAGCAAACCTTATCGGAGGAGAACGAACCATGAACCTGGAAAAATACACGCAGAAATCGCGTGAAGCCATCTTCGCCGCGCAACGCATCGCGCAGGAATACAACCATCAAGCCATCGAACCCGCCCATCTGCTGCTGGCGCTCTTGCAGCAGGATGAAGGCGTGGTGCCGGCCATCGTCACCAAGATTGCCGGGGGCGTGGACGCGCTGCGGAACGACGTCCGCGACGACCTGGAGCGCCGCCCGAAGGTGTACGGCGCGGCCACCGAAGTGGGCCTGGCGCGCCCCACGGCGGACGTCCTGGCCGCCGCCGAGCGCTACGCCCGCGGAATGCAGGACGATTACGTCTCCACCGAGCATATTTTGCTCGGCCTCACCGAGAGCGTGGAAGGCCAGCGCCTGCAACGCTATGGCATCACCAAGGACGCCATCCTGAAGGCGCTGGTGGAAATTCGCGGCACCCAGCGCGTCACCAGCGAGAACCCCGAAGCCACCTATCAGGCGTTGGAAAAATACGGCCGCGACCTGACCGCCCTCGCCCGGCAGGGGAAACTCGACCCCGTCATCGGGCGCGACGAGGAAATCCGCCGCGTCATCCAGATCCTTTCCCGCCGCACCAAAAACAACCCCGCGTTGGTGGGCGAGCCCGGCGTGGGCAAGACCGCCATCGTGGAGGGCCTGGCGCAGCGCATCGTCAACGGCGACGTGCCCGAAGGCTTGAAGCACAAGCGCCTCATCCAGTTGGATATGGGTTCGCTGATTGCCGGCGCCAAGTACCGCGGTGAGTTCGAGGAACGCCTGAAAGCCGTGCTGAAGGAAATCGTCGATTCCAACGGCGAGATCATCCTCTTCATCGACGAAATGCATACCGTGGTCGGCGCGGGCAAGGCCGAGGGCGCGATGGACGCCGGCAACATGCTCAAGCCGATGCTGGCCCGCGGCGAACTGCGCATGATCGGCGCGACCACATTGGACGAGTACCGCAAGTACATCGAGAAGGACCCGGCCCTGGAACGCCGCTTCCAGCCGGTGTTCGTGGACGAGCCGACCGTCGAAGAGACGATCAGCATTTTGCGTGGGCTGAAGGAACGCTATGAGGTGCACCACGGCGTGCGCATCACCGACGCCGCGGTAATTGCCGCTGCCACCCTCAGCCACCGTTACATCACCGACCGCTTCCTGCCCGACAAGGCCATCGACCTGATCGACGAAGCGGCTGCCCGCCTGCGCACCGAAATCGATTCCAAACCGCAGGTGCTCGACGAGGTCGAGCGGCAGATCCTGCAATTGGAAATCGAGCGCGAGGCACTGAAGAAGGAAAAAGACCGCGCCTCCAAAGAGCGGCTGAAGGCCATCGAGAAGGAACTGGCCGAATTGCAGGAAAAGGCGCAGGCCCTGCGCGCCCGGTGGCAGGCCGAGAAGCAGGCCATCGAAGAACTGCACAAGATCAAAGAGCAAATCGAGCAAACCCGCCTGGAAATCGAGCGCGCCGAGCGCCAGGCCGACCTGGAGAAAGTCGCGCGGCTGCGCTATGGCGTGCTGCGAGAACTGGAAGAGAAACTCAAGGCGCAGGAAGCGAAACTCAAGGAGATCCAGCAAGAGGGCGCGCTGCTCAAGGAAGAGGTGGACGCCGAGGAAATCGCCCGTGTGGTGTCCAGTTGGACGGGCATTCCGGTTTCCCGCCTGCTGGAAAGCGAGCGCGAGAAACTGCTGCACATGGAAGAGCGCCTGCACCAGCGGGTGGTGGGGCAGGACGAAGCCATCAAAGCCGTCGCCAACGCCGTGCGGCGTTCCCGCGCCGGTTTGCAGGACCCCAACCGCCCCATCGGGTCGTTCATCTTCCTCGGCCCCACGGGCGTGGGCAAGACCGAACTGGCGCGCGCCTTAGCCGAATTCCTGTTCGACGATGAGCACGCCATGATCCGCATCGACATGAGCGAATATCAAGAGAAGCACACCGTGTCGCGGCTCATCGGCGCGCCCCCCGGCTATGTGGGGCATGAGGAAGGCGGCCAGTTGACCGAAGCCGTGCGCCGCCGCCCGTACAGCGTGGTGCTGTTCGACGAAATCGAAAAGGCGCATCGCGAGGTGTTCAACGTCCTGCTGCAACTGCTGGACGATGGCCGCCTGACCGACGGCAAAGGCCGCACGGTGGATTTCCGCAACACGATTGTCATCATGACCAGCAACCTGGGCAGCGAATTGTGGCTGGAAGGCCGCCGCGAGGTGTCGCGGGATGAAATCACCCGCATCTTGCAGCGCCACTTCCGCCCGGAATTCCTCAACCGCATCGACGACATCATCGTGTTCCACCCGCTGACTAAGGAAGACCTGGTGAAGATCGTGGACATCCAGTTGCGCCGCCTGAGCGAGTTGCTCGCGAGCCGCGGCTTCAAACTGGAAGTGACCGACGCGGCCAAGGAATACCTGGCCGAGGTGGGCTACGACCCCGACTTTGGCGCTCGCCCGCTGAAACGCGCCATCCAGCGCGAACTGCAAGACCCGCTGGCGGTGAAAATCCTGGCCGGCGAGTTCGCCGAGGGCGACACCATCCGGGTGGATCGCGGCCCCGAGGGGCTGACCTTCACCGCGGTGGCGGAGGCCGAAGTGGTGGCATAAGGCCCTCCAAGACAGTTTCTTCCTCAACAACGCCCGACCGTTTTCTCGGTCGGGCGATTTTTTTTGCGAGTTTTCCCGAATTTCAAAATTGATGGGTAAACCCTGTTGACAAACGCCCGCGCTTTTGCTAACATGTGTGCAGGCAACGCACGAATGTTCAGACATTCCCCATTCCTGCAGGAGGTGTACCGGAGCCAAAAGCCGTTCAAGTCCGTCACGCAATCCTCTTATCCTGACCCGTTGATCGTCTTATTCCATCCAATAAGGAGCGTAAGATGAAAAGCAAAGGCCTTTGGGGAGAATTTGTTGCCGAGCTCGTCGGCACGTTCGTCTTGATCCTGTTCGGTGATGGCGTGGTGGCCAACGTAGGGCTGGCACCCCGCCTGGCCTCGCCCGGCTACGATTGGAACACCATCATCTTGGGATGGGGTTTCGCCGTAGCCGTTGCCGTTTATGTGGCCGGTGGCATCAGCGGCGCCCACATCAACCCCGCCGTGACGCTGGCCGCGGCGGTCAAGCGCGACTTCCCGTGGTCCAAGGTGATTCCCTACTGGATCGCGCAGGTCATTGGTGCCTTCCTGGGCGCGCTGGGCGTGTATCTGGTTTATATGGACGGCCTGAAAGCCGCAGGCATGCCCAATGTCTGGTGCACGGGCTGGGGTTCGGTGTTCGGGAAAGCCTTTTGGGGCAGCGCCCAGGGCGCAGCCGCCGTAGGTCACTACTCCCTGCTCAACGCCACGGTGGCCGAGATCATCGGCACGGCGATGCTGATCTGGGGTATCTACGCGGTGCTCGACACCCGCAACATCCCTGTTGGCGCCAACCTGTGGCCGCTGCTGGTTGGCTTCGTGGTGATGGCCATCGGCTTGTCGCTTGGTGGCCCGAGCGGTTACGCCATCAACCCGGCGCGCGACTTCGGCCCGCGGCTCTTTGGCGTGCTGGTCGGCACGAAGGGGCTCTTCGACGGCTGGTACTGGCTTGTGGCGCCAATCATAGGGCCGTTCGTAGGCGGTGTGTTGGGCGCTTACACCTACGATTGGTTCATCACGCCCTATCTGCCTTCGGAATGAGGTATCATCATAACAAGGCCCTCGCCGCCTCCGAGCGCCGAGGGCCTTCCTTCCCCATTTGTTTCCCTGCTGTAAGGAGAGAAAGCGATGAAGAAGTTGATCAACAAACCCGAAGATGTCGTCAAAGAAGAACTGGAGGGCATTGCTTTAGCCCATCCCGATCTGGTTAAAGTCCATATCAGCCCACACTACATTGTGCGCGCCGATGCGCCTGTGAAGGGCAAAGTCGCGCTGGTTTCCGGCGGTGGTAGCGGCCACGAACCACTGCACGGCGGCTATGTCGGCGTGGGGATGCTGGATGCAGCGTGCCCTGGCGAGGTCTTCACTTCCCCCACCCCCGACCAGATTTACGAGGCCACCAAAGCGGTGAGCGGTGGGGCGGGCGTGCTCCACATCGTGAAGAACTACAGCGGCGACGTGATGAACTTCGAAATGGCCGCCGAACTGGCGCAGGCCGAAGGCATCGAGGTTGCCACGGTGATCACCAACGACGACGTCGCGGTGGAAGACAGCCTCTACACCCAGGGGCGGCGCGGCGTGGGCGTGACGGTGTTCGTCGAGAAAATCGCCGGTGCGGCTGCCGAAGCCGGCCTGCCGTTGGAAAAAGTGGCCGAAATCGCCAAGCGCGTCAACGAAAATGGCCGCAGCATGGGCATGGCATTGACTTCCTGCACCGTTCCGGTTGCCGGGAAACCCACCTTCGATATCGGCGACGACGAAATGGAAATCGGCATCGGCATCCACGGCGAGCCGGGGCGCACTCGCATGAAGATCAAACCCGCCGACGAAATCGTGGACATGATGGCAGAAGCCATCCTCAATGATCTGCCCTTCAAGTCCGGCGACCGGGTGATCGCCATGGTCAACGGCATGGGCGGCACGCCCCTCATCGAACTCTACATCGTCTACCGCCGCCTGGCGCAGATTTGCGAGGCGAAGGGCATCAAGATCGAGCGCAACCTCATCGGCAATTACATCACTTCGTTGGAGATGGCCGGGACGTCCATCACCCTGTTGCGCGCCGACGATGAAATGCTCAAGTTCTGGGACGCGCCCGTCAAGACCGCTGCCCTCCGCTGGGGCATGTAAGCCAACACCGCACACCGTGGGAGATGAGGCATGATCAGCAAAGCACAAGTCCTCCAATGGCTCGAACATTTCGCCGCCGTCATCGCCGACCAGAAAGAGTATCTTACCCAACTGGACGCGGCCATCGGCGACGCCGACCACGGCATCAACATGGATCGCGGTTTCAAAGCGGTGATGGCCCAACTGCCCACCGTAGCCGACAAGGACATCGGCACCATCCTCAAGAAAGTGGGTATGGTGTTGGTGTCTACCGTGGGCGGCGCAGGCGGCCCGCTGTACGGCACGCTCTTCATGCGGATGGGCATGGCCGTGGGTAACAAAGAGGAACTCGAGGCATCTGACGTGCTGGCCATGTTCCAGGCTGCCCTGGACGGCGTCAAGATGCGCGGCAAGGCCGAGCCCGGCGAGAAGACCATGGTGGACGCCCTCACCCCCGCGGTGGAGGCCCTTCGCCAGGCCCTCGAGGCTGGCGACGACCTGCACGCCGCCCTGGAGAAGGCCGTCGCGGCTGCAGAAGAAGGCATGAAAGCCACCATCCCCATGGTCGCACGCAAAGGGCGCGCCAGTTACCTTGGCGAGCGCAGCGCCGGCCACCAGGACCCAGGCGCCACTTCCACTTACCTACTCTTCAAGTCCGCCGCCGAAGTTTGGAACGGCGCGGACGCCTGAACGACTCAGGAGGTTGCCATGACCAAGAAATACGTTGGTGCAGTGGATCAGGGTACCACCAGTACCCGCTTCATGATTTTCGACCATTCCGGCCAAGTGGTGGGCATCCATCAACTGGAGCACGAGCAGATTTACCCCAAGCCCGGCTGGGTTGAGCACAACCCGATGGAAATCTGGGAACGCACCCAGCAGGTCATCAAGGGCGCGCTGGAAAAAGCCGGCATCGACGCCTCGGAACTCGCGGCCATCGGCGTGACCAACCAGCGTGAAACCACCATCGTGTGGGACCGCAAGACCGGCAAGCCTTTCTACAACGCCATCGTCTGGCAGGACACCCGCACGAAGGACATCTGCGATGCCCTGGCCAAAGATGGCGGGCAAGATCGTTTCCGCGCCAAGGTGGGCCTGCCGCTGGCGACTTACTTCTCCGGCCCCAAGATCAAGTGGATTTTGGAGAACGTCCCCGGTGTGCGCGAAGCCGCCGAGAAAGGCGACGCCCTCTTCGGCAACATCGACACCTGGGAAATCTGGTGGCTGACCGGCGGTCCCAACGGCGGCGTGCACATCACCGACGTCACCAACGCCAGCCGCACCATGCTGATGGACCTCAAGACCCTCGATTGGGACGATGAGATCCTCGGCATTCTGGGCATCCCCCGCCAGATGCTGCCGGAAATCAAACCCTCCAGTGCCGTGTACGGCATGACCGCCAAAGACGGCCCCTTCGGGATGGAAATTCCCGTCGCGGGCGACCTGGGCGACCAGCAAGCCGCCCTCGTGGGGCAGACGTGCTACGACGTCGGCGAGGCCAAGAACACCTACGGCACCGGCTGCTTCATGCTGCTCAACACCGGCACCGAACCCATCCCCAGCAAGAGCGGCCTGCTGACCACGTTGGCCTACAAGTTCGGCGACCAACCGGCGCACTATGCGCTGGAAGGCTCCATCGCCATCACCGGCGCGCTGGTGCAATGGCTGCGCGACAACCTGGAATTCTTCGAGAAATCCGCCGACATCGAACCCTGCGCCCGCAGCGTGGAAGACAACGGCGGCATCTACTTCGTGCCGGCTTTCTCTGGCCTGTTCGCGCCTTACTGGCGCTCCGACGCCCGCGGCGTGATCGTCGGCCTGACCCGCTACATCAAGAAGGGCCACATCTGCCGCGCCGCTTTGGAGGCCACCGCCTACCAGACCCGCGAGGTGCTCGACGCGATGAAGAAGGACTCGGGCGTCGACCTCAAGGCGCTCAAAGTGGATGGCGGCATGGTGTACAACGAACTGCTGATGCAGTTCCAGGCCGACATCTTGGGCGTGCCCGTGGTGCGCCCGAAGGTGGCCGAGACCACTTCCCTGGGCGCTTCCTACGCCGCCGGGCTGGCCGTGGGTTTCTGGGACAACCTGGACGACCTGCGCGCCAACTGGCAGATCGACGCCACGTGGGAACCCAAGATGAGCGCCGAAGACCGCGCCCGCCTCTACAAAGGCTGGCTGAAGGCCGTGGAGCGCACTTTCAACTGGGTAGAATAAGCGTCGGGGTAGCCCTCCCGCACCATGACACGACCGGGCGAAGGGCGGGAGGGAGGCTCCTGCCCTTCGCCCCCTTTCCCGACGGGAACTCTCGCTCCCACGCTGTCTGGAGGCCTTTATGAACCCTCCCCATGTGGTTGTCATCGGTGGCGGTGCCACCGGTGCCGCCGTAGCCCACGACCTGGCACTGCGCGGCCTGCGGGTCACCGTGGTCGAGCGCGGCGAAGTCACCTCCGGCACCACCGGACGCCACCACGGCTTGCTGCACAGCGGCGCACGCTATGCCGTCAAGGATCAGGAATCCGCCAAAGAATGCATCGAAGAGAACATGATCCTGCGCCGCATCGCCCCCGGCTCGTTCGAACTCAACAACGGCCTGTTCGTCGCCATCACCGACGAAGATATGGCCTACCGTCCGGCCTTCCTCGAGGGGCTGGAGACCTGCGGCATTCCTTACAAAGAAATCACGCCGCAGGAAGCCCTGGCGCGGGAACCCAACCTCAACCCTGCCGTGAAAGCCGCCGTCGAGGTGCCCGACGGCACGATGGACGCCATGCGGCTGCCGCTGCGTTTTCTTGCTACGGCGCAGAGCCACGGAGCACGCATCCTCACCTACACCGAGGTGGAAGAAATCCTGATGCAAGGGCGCACCGTCACCGGCGTGCGGGTGCGCGACCATGTAACCGAACAAACCTACACCATTGGCGCCGACATCGTGGTCAACGCGGGCGGCGCCTGGGCTGGTAAAATTGCCGCTTTGGCGGGCGTTGACGTGCCCCTGCAACCTTCGCCCGGTGTGCTGGTGGCCGTGTATGGCCGCTGGAACAACATGGTGCTCAACCGCATGCATCGCTCCGGTGACGGCGATATCATCGTCCCTCAGCGCACCCTCTCGGTCATCGGCACCAGTTCGTGGGTGGTGGAAGATCCCGACCGGCTGGAAATGAAAGCCGAGCACATCGACCTGATGTACGAATACGGCGCGCAACTGGTTCCCGCCATCCGCGAGGCCAAACTGCGAGCCGCGTGGGCGGCGGCGCGTCCGCTCATCGGCTCCGGTGGAGCGCAGACGGGGCGCGAACTCAGCCGCACTTTCAAATGCTTCGACCACGCCGAACGCGACGGCGTGGAAGGCTTCGTCACCATCGCAGGCGGCAAAGCCACCACCGCCCGCGGCATGGCCGAGGTGACCGCCAACGTCGTAGTCAAAAAACTGGGGTTGGATGCGCCCTGCCGCACGCGAGAAGTCGTGCTCCTGCCCCATACCGCTTATTACCGACGGAGGGCGTGAGATGGCCGAGGTGACTTTCAAGATCTACCGCTACAAGCCCGGCGCCATCGACCCGCCGCGCTATGACACCTATCGCGTCAGCATCGAGCCACACACTACCGTGCTGGACGTCCTCGAACACCTGCGTTTGGACGACCCGACGCTGACCTATCGCCACTCCTGCCATCACGGCTCGTGCGGCACCTGCGGCATGTTGGTGAACGGCAAAGAGGTGCTGGCCTGTGTCACCCGAGTGGCCGATTTGAAGACCGACACCGTGGTCATCGAACCGCTGCGTCATCAGCCCCTCATCAGCGACCTGGTGGTGGACATGACGCCTTTCTTTGAAAAATATGAACCGGTGGGTATGCCCTACATTCGCGAGAGCGAGTATCTGCCCCACAGCCAGCCACCGGAGGAAGTGGGCGCTTACACCCGCTTCGAGAACTGCCTGGAATGCGGTCTGTGCCTCTCGGCCTGCCCGGTGGTGGGGAGCGACCCGGATTATCTGGGACCGGCGGCGCTGGCCGCCGCGGCGCGGGTGGTGCAAGAGCCGCGCGGCCAGGATGTGCCCACCGTGCTGGCGATGGTGGATACCGAGGAAGGCTGCTGGCGTTGTCACGCGGCGATGGAATGCAGCGAGGTCTGCCCCAACGATGTCGACCCGGGCGGGTTGATCATGTTCCTGCGTCGTGAATTGCTCACCGGCACCTCTCGCAGTGGAGGGAAACGATGAACGCCGAAGAATACCGCCGCCCTGCCCCCCGTCTGCCCGCGCCCCAGGCCAAAGAATGGTTGGCGTTCTCCAAACGGGGCGTTGGTGGGTGGGCGTTCTTGCTCCACCGCCTGACCGGCCTGGTGCTGGTGTTTTATCTCTTTCTGCACCTGGCCGTGCTCAGCGCCTTGGCGCGCGGGCCGCAGGCGTATCAGGCCATGCTCGCTTTCATGGACAGCCCCCTCATCGTGGCCCTGGAAGTGGGCCTGATCGCCACCATTGCTTTTCACGCCCTCAATGGCATCCGTCTGGTGCTGATGGGCTTTGGCGTGGGCGTGCGCGCCCACAAGGCTCTCTTTTGGGTGGCCTTCGTTCTGGCCGCCGGACTTACTGCCCTTGCAGCCCTTGCCATGTTCTAACACGCGCCGTTCGGAGGACAAACATGCGCCCTAAAACCCAATGGCTCTGGCAGGCCTTCAGCGGCCTCTTGCTGGTCTTCCTGCTGGCGCTGCACCTCACGGTGAACCATTTTGCCGCCGGCGGTTTGCTCACTTACGAAGACATCGTGGCCTATCTCGCCCAACCGTGGGTTCGCGTGCTGGAGACGCTCTTCCTGCTGACCGTCACCTACCACGCCCTGGCGGGAGTGCGGGGCATCCTGCTCGACCTCAACCTCACCACTGCAGCAGCCCGGCGCGTCACGCTGGGGCTGACCGTGCTTGGCGTGCTGATCTGCGCTTACGGCCTGTGGCTGTTCACTACCCTCTGACCAAGGAGTTCTTGTGCCTTCTTCTCCCGACCACGGACGTTGGATCAGCCCTCGCGTTGGCCTCATCGTCATGCTGGCCATCAGCGCCTTACTCATTGTGCTGGTGTGGATGGCCGCGCCGCCGAATGCCGACTGGCGCGAAAACCTGCGCCTGGCCGTCGTGCTCATCGGCGGCACGTGGCTGATTGCCGCTTTCTTCTACACCCTCAGCCGTTGGTTGCGCCGCCGATGATTTGGGAAAACCTCGCGCCTCAGTTTCTTTATGACGACAAAGCAGCCGACTTTGCCGACAAACACGACCTGCGCGGCTGGGAATCGTGGTTCGCCCCTTATGAGCAGGCCGTGTACGACTTCGTGTTGACGCGTTTGCAGCCCGAGGACATCGTGCTGGATATTGGCGCTGGTGATTTCCGCTTTGCCCTGGCAGCAGCAAAGCAGGTGCAACGGGTGTATGCCGTGGAGGTGTACCCTCCACTGGTTGCCGATTTTCTCACCCGCCACGGCGCCAACCTTCCCCGCAACCTGCACGTCATCTGCGCCAACGCCATCGACTTTCCCTTCCCCGCCGATGCCACCGTGGGGGTACTGCTGATGCGCCATTGCCAGCACTTCGGCTTATTTTTCCACAAATTGCAAGCCGTGGGTGCCCGCCGCCTATTCACCAACGCCCGCTGGAAAAGCGGAGTGGAAGAAATCGACCTGCTTGCACCACGCCAACCGGTTGACCGCGTGCCGCCGGGATGGTATGCTTGCGCCTGCGGCGCGGTGGGGTTCAAAGCACCCCCACACCCCGAGGACGATTGGGAAGAAGCCATCCACGAGGTCTCCTCTTGTCCGCAGTGCCAAACCCAAGGAGCCGCACCATGATCGGAATCGTCATCGTATCTCATAGTGCCAAAGTGGCCGAAGGTGTGAAGGAAATGGCCGAGCAAATGAGCCAGGGACGGGTGCCCATTGCCGCCGCTGGCGGGGTGGATGACCACACCCTCGGCACCAACGCCGAGCGCATCCTGACCGCGCTGCAACAGGCCTACACCCCTGATGGCGTTTTGGTGTTAATCGATCTGGGAAGCGCCGTCATGAGCACCCAGATGGCCGTCGAAATGCTCCCCCAGGAACAACAATCTCGGGTGCGCCTGAGTGATGCCCCGCTGGTCGAAGGCGCGATCGTCGCTGCCGTCGAATCTTCCCTCGACCGCAGCCTGGAAGAAGTCCATAAGGCTGCAGAAGCCGCCCGCCAAATGAAAAAGATTTTGTGAAATGAATGCACCCTCTCCCCTTTCCCTGATCATTGCCGTCACCAACCCTGTCGGGCTGCACGCCCGCCCCGCGGCGCTCTTCGTCCAAACCGCCGCTAAATTCCAGGCCGACATCCGTGTGCGCAACATCACCCGCGATACCCCTTTCGTGGATGCCAAGAGCATCCTTGGTGTGATGGGGATTGGTGTGTCCCAGGGGCACGAAATTGAAATCACCGCCCAGGGCGACGACGCTGCCGAAGCCCTGGAAGCCTTGAGAACCCTCATCAAGGATAACTTCGGCGAAAACTGAACCTGCCATGCCCACCACCGACGCGTACCACCTCAAACTTGCCCGGGTCGCCCGGCTCTATTACGAGCAAAACAAAACCCAGGCCGAAATCGCCGAGCAGATGGGCGTCTCGCGTCCGCAAATTTCGCGTTGGCTCAACGAGGCGCGAGAACTGGGCATTGTGGAGATCCGTATTCACGGTGTGTGGAGCCGGGTAGCCGAATTGCAGGAGGAACTCGAGCGCCGCTTCCCTCTCAAAGAAGCCTTGGTGATGGATCGCGGCGGCCTGGGCTATATGCAACTGGTGCAAAGCCTGGGCATCCTGGCCGCCGGGCGTCTGACCACCCTGCTGGAAGGCAAAAAAGTGCTCGGCATCGCCTGGAGCACCGGTGTGTACCAGGTGGTCAGTGCGCTGCGCTCTGCCCGGCAACAGGGAATGACGGTGGTGCAACTGATGGGCACGGTCGGCTCGGTCAACCCCCTGATCGACGGCCCCGACCTCACTCGCTGGCTGGCGCAAATCCTCTCCGGGCGTTATCAGTACCTGCCCGCCCCTTTGCTGGCCGCGACGCCTGAAGCCCGGCAAGCCATCGTGGAAACCCCGGCGGTCAGCGAAGCCATTGCCCTGGCAGAGCAAGCCGATATTGCCTTGGTGGGCATCGGAGCAATCTGGCCGCCCACCCTCTCCAGCCTGTTCAACGCACGCATGCTCTCCGAGGACGACTTGCGGGCCATCGCCGCCCTGGGCGGCGTGGGCGACGTCTGCGGTTACTACTACGACATCCACGGTCACCTGCTGGATCTGGAACTGCACCGGCGACTGATCGGTGTTTCCTGGGAAGCCCTGTACCGCATCCCCACGGTGATGGGCGTCGCGGGTGGAAAACGCAAGGCCGCCGCCATCCTCGGCGCGCTGCGCAGTGGGGTGATCGATTACCTGGTCACCGACAGCGAGGCCGCGGAGCAAGTGCTGGCACTGGATGCAGAAACGTGCACCGAGCCCATCGTCCAAGACACACAGCCTCCTGAGGAGGATGTCCAATGAACAGCGTCCCCCGGCGTTTTCAGGGTACACCGGCTGCCGCGGGGGTTGCAATTGCCCCCGCGTTCCTCTTCCTGCCCCAACAAGCGCCCTCCGTGCCCACTACCCAGGCCGACGCCACGCCCGAGGAGGCGATGGCCCGCCTGCATCAGGCGTTGGATGCTGCTCGTGAGGAGATCCACCATCTGTTAGCCCATGCCCGCCAGCAGGTGGGGGATGAGCAGGCGGCCATCTTCGAGGCTCACTTATTGTTCCTTGACGACCCCACGCTGCTTGGCCAGGTCGAGCAGGCCGTGCAGCAGGGGCAACCGCTGCTCACCGCGTGGCAGCAGGCCATCGAAGCCCAAGCCGCCATGCTGGAGGCGCTTGACGATCCCGTTTTCAGCGCCCGGGCGGTAGATTTGCATGATGTCGGCCAGCGGGTGGCGCGCCATCTCAGCGGCCAGAGCAATGACCTCCCCCTGCCCGACGAGCCCGCCATCATCGTGGCTCGCGAACTCACCCCCTCGCAGACCATCCTGCTGCCCAAAGACTTGGTGCGTGGTTTCTGCACTGTGCAGGGCAGCCGCACTTCCCATGTTGCTATCCTGGCGCGCGGCCTGGGGCTGCCCGCGGTGGTTGGCCTGCCGGAAGCGTTCCTCCAGGCTGTGCATACGGGCGACACCCTCATCCTCGACGGCCACACGGGGGAGGTGATCCTGCGCCCCGACGAAGCCACCATCGCCGCTTACCGCCGCAAGGCCGCTTCCGAAGCCGCAGCGGAGGACACGCTACGCGCCGCCGCCGTGCAGTCGGCCATCACCCCCGACGGGCGACGGGTGAGCGTGGGCGCCAACCTGGGAGGCGGCGGAGAGGAAGAAACGCGCCGCGCCGTGGCGTTGGGCGCCGAAGGGGTGGGCCTGCTGCGTACCGAATTCCTTTACATGGAGCGCCACACGCCGCCTGATGAAGAGGAGCAAATCGCCGCTTATTCGGCTTACATCCGAGCGATGGAAGGCCGCCCGGTGATCTTCCGCACCGTGGACATCGGCGGCGACAAAGCCTTGCCCTACCTGGATTTGCCTGCCGAAGCCAATCCCTTCCTCGGTCAGCGCGGCATCCGGTTGGCGTTGGCACAACCCGACCTGTTCCGCACGCAGTTGCGGGCGATACTGCGCGCCGGGGCGGGCACGGAAGGCGTGGTGAAGATCATGTTCCCCATGGTGGCCACGCTGGAAGAAGTGCAGGCGGCCAAAGCCCACCTCCAAGCCGTCCAAGAGAGATTAGCCGCCGAGGGCATCGCCCATGCCCAGGGGGTGGAGGTTGGCATCATGGTCGAAGTGCCCGCCGCGGCGTTGCTGGCCGACGTCCTGGCCGCCGAGGTGGATTTCTTCAGCATTGGCACCAATGACCTGTCGCAATACACCTTGGCCGCCGATCGCACTCACCCGCAGGTCGGCGCGCTGGCCGACGCTTTTCATCCGGCGGTGCTGCGCCTCATCCAACAGGTGGTAGTGGGGGCGCACGCCGCGGGCATCTGGGTGGGTGTGTGCGGCGAATTGGCTGGTGAGCCGTTGGCCGCGCCGCTGCTGCTTGGGCTGGGGGTGGATGAACTCAGCATGGCCGCGCTGTCCATCCCAGCAGTCAAAGCCCGCCTGCGCGCCTGGCGCTATGCCGATGCCCAGGCGCTGGCCGAGCAGGTGCTGCGCCTGCCCTCGGCGGAAGCCGTCCGTGCCGCCTTACGGGCTGCAACGCCGCCAAGCGGATAGGCTGGCGTGCCGGGGTGGAGAGGGGGACGCGAGGTCGCCAAGAGGGATGCAGAGAGGGGACACCGAGCAACCTGTAGGGGCGCAGCGCACTGCGCCCAGGGTGAACGATCGTTCGCCCTTACCCATCCACCGATTGACACCGAAGGACGCCGAAAAACCCATCGGTGAACATCGGTCTCATCGGTGGTTGGGACGCCGCAACCACGCAACGACTTTACGACACCACGCCGTTACCCTGTAGGGGCGCAGCGCATTGCGCCCAAGGCGAACGACCGTTCGCCCCTACCCCGATTGACACCAAAGGACACCGAAAAACCCATCGGTGAACATCGGTCCCATCGGTGGATTTGGACGCCGTAACCACGCAACGAAGCAACGGCGCCGCGACGCGCGGTACAATTAGGCCATCCTTGCCCACGAGAGAGTATCGCCATGGAAGCCCCACGCATTGTTTTCATGGGTTCACCCGACTTTGCCGTGCCCACCCTGCAGGCGCTGGCAGCGGCTTACCCTGTGGTGGGCGTGGTCACCCAGCCCGACAAACCCGCCGGGCGCGGTCGCAAACCCACGCCACCGCCCGTCAAACGCGCCGCCGAGGCGCTGGGCATCCCCGTCATCCAACCCCGCCGCTTACGCAGGCCCGAGGCTTTCGACGCCCTGCAAGCCTGGCAACCTGACCTGATCGTGGTAGCCGCCTACGGCCAAATTCTGCGCCCGAATGTGCTGGCATTGCCACGCTATGGCTGCATCAACGTCCACGCCTCGCTGCTGCCCCGCTGGCGCGGCGCTTCGCCCATCCAGCACGCCATCCTCCACGGCGATCGCGAAACCGGCATCACCATCATGCTGATGGACGAAGGGATGGATACCGGCCCCATCCTCAGCCAGCAGGCGCTGCCCATTGCCCCCGACGACACCGCCGCCACCCTCAGCGCCCGCCTGGCCGACCTGGGGGCGCGCCTGCTGCTGGGAACCCTCCCCGGCTACCTGCGCGGCGAGATCCGCCCCCGCCCCCAGCCCGAAGAAGGCGTGACCTATGCTCCTTTGCTCAAAAAAGCCGATGGACGCCTGGATTTCGGCCAGCCTGCCGAGACGTTGGCGCGACAGGTGCGGGCGTTCAACCCTTGGCCGGGGGCGTTCACCGAATGGAAAAGCCAGCCGCTCAAGGTCCACCGCGCCCACGCCGCCGACTTGCCCACCCCTGGCGCGGGCGTGCGGCTGATTGTCGAGGGGCGCCCGGCCATCGGCACGGCTGAGGGCGTGTTGGTGCTGGATGAAGTCCAGCCAGCGGGGAAAAAGCCCATGCGCGGCGAGGATTTCCTGCGCGGGGCACGCGGCTGGGAGGAAGTTGCCACCCCTTGACGAAGGAAGCAGCACCTTGGACGATTCTCTTTGATACCCCCCAGCGCTCCTCCGGCGTTTTTCCGGCGTGGTGAGGGCGTCCGACAAAAGCGCCCTGCAAAAATTACCGCCGGCGAGCGCCGCTCAACAGGTAAACCGCGCCACCTTCCAGCAACAGCCCCACCAAAACAAGGAACACACCTACTCGCGCCGGTGTCCAGTCCACCCGTAACAACGCGAGGACGAAGTTCATGATGTGGTCGGCCAGGGTGACCCAGAGGGACGGTTCGGGTTGCGGCCCCAACGGCCCGTGAGGCGGGGCTACCGTTGCCCATACCATGACCATCAGGCCGGAAACCAGAAAAGCCGCGCCAATGACGGCCAGCAGCCATCCCAGGTGGTGGCGATCGCGGCGGCTCATGCCTGCCCTCCCCGTGTGTCATCGGCGTCCCGCCAACTTCCCGGCACCACTTTTCCCCGGCGCTGCAAGGCTGCCCGATGCTCCGCCACCACCTCTTCGGGAGCCAGTTCGACGAAAAAGTACAGCGCCAGGCTCACGAGGGCAGCGTCGTCCAACGGGTTGAGTGGGAGCAAATCCGCCGGCCAGATCAGATAAGCCACAGCCCCCACCGGCAACGCTTTGAGATACCAGGGCACACGCTTGTCGAGCAGCAGCCGCAGGGTCAAGCGTGCTTCGCGCGCCAGCACAGCCCAGGCACTTCCCGACCGTTTTCGGGATGTCGGATTTTCGGGCATACGCACCTCCTTCGTGGACGAGCCTGCTTCCATTGTACCCCATAATGCAGCAAGGTTGAGCAAACTGCGCGCGGCTGTGACAAAGAGCATCCGCGAGCCTCGCCAGCACGAAGACCTCCCCTTGCCACGCCGGAAGAGCACACTTCACGGCGCTCAGAGATGGTATAATCTTTTCGTCCCCACCCACGAACATGATTCAGGCTGCCAAACAGCAGCGTTGCAGAGAGGAGTTTTCCATGTCCGGACATTCCAAATGGTCGACCATCAAGCGCAAAAAAGCCGCCGAAGATGCCAAACGGGGGAAAATTTTCACCCGTTTGGCGCGCGAAATCACGCTGGCAGCCCGGGAAGGCGGCGGTGACCCAGAGGCAAACGTCCGTCTGCGGTTGGCCATCGAGCGCGCCAAAGCCGCCAACATGCCGAAGGACAACATCGAGCGCGCCATCAAACGCGGCACCGGCGAGGACAAAGAAGGCGGCAACTTCGAGGAAATCTACTACGAAGGTTACGCCCCCCACGGTGTGGCGCTGATGATCTATTGCGTCACCGACAACCGCAACCGCACCGTTTCGGACGTCCGCCACATCCTCAACCGTTACGGCGGCAGCCTGGGCGAGGGCGGCTCGGTCGCATGGCAGTTCCAGCGGATGGCTTACTTCGCCATTCCGGCTGAAGGGCAGGATCCCGACACCATCTTCGAATTGGCCGTGGAGGGCGGCGCCGACGACGTCAAGTTCGACGACGACCTGATCGAAATTTTCGGGCCGGTGGAAGCCTTCAAGACCATCGGCGACCAGTTGCGCCAGGCCAACATCCCCACCGAAGAGGCCGGCCTGAAAATGATCCCCACCCAGGAGATGAGCCTCGACCCCGACCAAACGGTGCAGGTGCTCAAGGTCATCGAGGCGTTGGAAGAACTGGACGACGTCCAGGAAGTCTATTCCAACCTGGCCATCAGCGACGAAGCGTTGGCCAAAATGGGTGCCTGACGTCCCCATCCTCCCGACGACCAGGCCGCCAGGGCGCGAAGTTCGGGGCGCCTTTGGTGGCCTTTCTTCTAAGAGGTGCCTGTGTTTGTCCTTGGCCTTGACCCCGGCACGGCGATCACGGGGTACGGCGTGATAGAAGCCCTGCCCGACGGTGCTTTTCGTGCTGTGGATTACGGCGTGATTACCACGCCTGCCAAAACGCCGCTGGCCGAGCGCTTGCTGCTGCTTCACCAAGAGTTGGAAGCGTTGCTCACCCGCCACGCCCTGCGCGGTGCTGCGGTGGAAAAATTGTTCTTCCAGCGCAACGTCACCACGGCGATGAGTGTGGGGCAGGCGCGCGGCGTGTTGCTGCTCACTTTGGCGCAGCACGGCCTCGCAGTGGCCGAGTACACCCCCAACGAGGTCAAGGAGGCCATCACCGGCTACGGCAGCGCGGGCAAGGCCCAGATGCAGCGGATGATCCAGATGCTGCTTGGCCTGGAAACCCTCCCCCGCCCCGACGACGCCGCCGACGCCCTGGCCGTGGCTCTGTGCCACGCCCAACGCTTGCGCTGGCAGGCACGCACCGGCGCAGCGTAACCCGCTACGGTTTGCCATGCTCGCTTTTCTGGAAGGAAAACTCCTCGCCCGGCAGGAAGACCGCCTCACCGTCCAACTTGGGGCAGCGGGGGTGTGGGTGTTCGTCCCCCGCCCACTGGCCGAACGGCTCACCATCGGCCAAGTCGTCACCCTCCACACCTACCTCGTGGTGCGGGAGGACGCCCTCACCCTGTACGGCTTTGACACAGCGGAGGCGCGCGACCTCTTCGCCCAGTTGCTGGGTGTCAACGGGGTCGGCCCCCGCCTGGCGTTGACCATCCTCACCAGCCTGAGCCCGGCAGCCGTGCGGCGGGCGGTGTTTCAAGAGCAACCCGAGGTCTTTCAACGGGTGCCCGGCGTGGGCAAGAAAACGGCGCAAAAGATCGTGCTGCACCTGCAGGGGCGCCTGCAACCGGCAGACGCCCTGGAAGCCGTGGCCGCGTTGGCCGATGTGGATGGTGAGGTTCTGGAAGCCCTCACTGCTTTGGGCTACAGCGTGGTGGAGGCGCAAACGGCGATTCAATCGCTGCCTGCAGATGCCCCTCACAATGTGGAAGAGCGCCTGCGGCTGGCGCTTCGGTATTTCAGCCGCTGAAGTCAATTCATTTTTAGGAGAAGATCATGAGCGAAAACTTCGAACAGGAAACCTTCGTGCCCACAGAAGCCGAGGCAGCAGAAGAGAACGCCCCAGCCACCTGGCACGACACGGCTAAAGTGCTCCGTTTTGCAATGATTTCGCGCGTCGTTGCCCGTATCGTGTTGGTGCTGGTAGTCGTCGGCTTCGTCTTCGTGACTTACGACATCGTCCACAACGCCCAGGCGATGGGGCAACCTGTGTGGCGCAGCCTGCTGGGGCAATACCTGGCTTTCATTTCCCTCATCATGGCCGTGGTGGTGATGGAAGGCATTGCTTACTTCCTCGAACTGCTGGTGGACATCGAAGAAAACACCCGCAAATAAGATGACCACTTCACCACACGACTTCACCATTGCTTTCATCGGTCCCGGCGTGATGGCCGAGGCGATGCTCAGCGGCTTGCTGCGCCAGGGGGTCGCCACGGCAGACGCCATCACCGCCGCCGGCCCCCGCCAGCAACGCCTGGCAACCCTCGCTTCCCACTACGGCATCCACACCACCACCGACAACGCCGCTGCCGCTGCTCAGGCCGACGTGGTCGTGCTTTCCGTCAAACCCCAGGTGCTGAGCAAAGTCCTGCCCCAGTTGCACCAACGGCTGCGCCCCACCACGACGGTGCTTTCCATTGTGGCAGGTGCGCCCATTGCCCGCCTGCAAAGCGGCTTGGCCCATCAAGCGGTCGTGCGCGCCATGCCCAACACCCCGGCGCAAATCGGCATGGGCATTAGCGTATGGACGGCTTCGCCCGAGGTCGGCCCGGCGCAACGGGAGATGGCCCGCCGCATCCTCGGCGCGTTGGGCGAAGAGGTGTTCATGGGCGACGAGGTGTACCTGGATATGGCCACCGCCCTCTCCGGCACCGGCCCGGCGTACGTCTTCCTCTTCATGGAGGCGCTGGTCGACGCCGGGGTGCATTTGGGCTTCCCGCGGCGGGTGGCCGAACAACTGGTGGTGCAAACCGTCAAAGGCGCTGCGGCTTACTACGAGCGGCAGCAGGGCGACGTCCACTTGGCGCACCTGCGCAATCAGGTCACCTCGCCGGGGGGCACCTCGGCGGCCGCGTTGTACTATCTGGAAAAAGCAGGCTTTCGCACGGCGATTTCGCGTGCTGTGTGGGCAGCCTACGAGCGCGCCCTTAGCCTGGCACAAAATGGCAAGCCGCAGCCGCCCAAATAATCCCCCTCCCCCTCGCCAATGGTACAATGTGCCCATGACCGCACGCCGGTTGTGGGCTTTTTTTCTGTTAGGACTGGTGGGGAGCATTTTGGGCGCCATCACCTCCCCGGCAAAGGCCGCACCTGCCGAGCCGCCCCCTGCCACGCCCACCGCTTACATGGATTGCCGCGCCCTGCCTGCCAACACGCCACCGCCTATCTGGCAGGCGCGGCTGGCCCGCGCCGCCGACCGTTATCGCGCCCCCGCGCCTGCCCAGGCCAAAGCCCTTGCCCAACGGCTGGCGTTCACCGCTTTCCCTTCCCCATCCAACATGTGCGGGCCGCTTTCGCTCGCCATCCTGCGCTCGGCCGGCCTACTCCCGCCCACCACGCCGCTCGACGCCTTTTGGCTGCTCAATCCCCGGCATGACGCGCGCATCATCCGCCGCATCCTGCCGCCCACCCGATTTTGTCACACCCACGTCGCCCAGCCTCTCGACCAGTTCGACTTTCATGCTTTCCCCCTCCAACCCGGCGACCTGCTCTACCTGTACGCCGGGCGATGGGACACCTTCGAGCACATCTTCGTGGTCAGCCGCGTAGACGATGCAGGGCGGGCGTACGCGGTCACCAACCTCAACATAGCGCCAGAAGGGGTGTATGTGGTGCGCGAGGTGCTGCTTTACGACCCCGCCCGTCCCGGGGTGGGTCAGGTGTACGAATGGACCAACCGCGCTTACGCTGCCACCATCGGTGTAACCGGCCACGGCGGGTTCGACCTTTGGCGCCCGCTGTGGGGGAAAATCCCAACCTCGCTCCCGACGGCTTCGGGGCGCTTACCTTCCTGCTTGCTCAACCGCTGCCCCGGCGTGCGTTAGGCGTGTTCATTCCCCCAATTTGGCCACAGTGACGCCATCGCCGCCCTCCTGCGGCAGCCCCGGCTCCCAAGCACGCACATGGGGGTGGCGCTGTAAGGCGTCGCGCACGGCAACTCGTAGCCGCCCGGTGCCTTTGCCATGGACGATGCGCACGAAGGGCAGCCCGGCCAGGTATGCCTGGTCGAGGTACTTGTCCAACTGCTCCATGGCTTCGTCCACCGCCAGGCCGCGCAGGTCGAGTTCCAGGCCGGGGGAAGGCACATCGGGAACGGCCACAGCGCCCTCGCCGGGAGGGGGCGACGGTTCGGCGGGTGAAGCGAGCACCCGCAGATCGCGAATCGGGGTACGCACCCGCAGGCTGCCGACCACGACCTCTGCCTGGCCGCTTTCTTCATCCAGAGCAGCGACCCGCCCTTCCACGCCCAGGCGTTCGAGGTGCACTTTGGCGCCCACGGTAAGGGGCGGCGGCGGCCCGGCGATGGGGGGCGGGGCGGCGGGCGCGCCTTCGGCGGCCACTTCGGCCAGCGCCTCCTCGGCCTGGGCGGCCATCTCTTTCGCCTGCTGTTGCACCTCGCGCAGCGTTTGTTGCGCCGGAAGCACCTCCTCGGGCGGCAGCAGACGGCGCAAGCGGCGGCGCAGGGCGCGAATTTCCTCTTCCAAAGCGGCAATCTCTTCTCGCGCCTGGGCGCGGGTTTC
>JALSPT010000246.1 GCA_026985785.1 Anaerolineales bacterium | reverse complement strand
CAGAGCATAGTACAATACCCCCATGCCCGAACTCGAACTCCCCCCAAATGCTCTGCGCTCCTTTGGCCGCCAGGTGGCCGATTTTGTCACCGAGTACCTGACTACCCTGGCCGAGCAACCCATCACTGACCCCGAGACTTCCCCTGGCCACTTGCGTCGCCTGCTGGACGAACCGCTCCCTCGCACGCCCCAGGGGGTAGCAGCAACGTGGGACGACTTTCAACGCAAAATTGTCACCCACGCCGTGCGGGTGGGGCACCCGCGTTTTTTGGCCTGGATGCGCACCTCGCCGCTGGGGGGGGCTGTATTTGCCGAGGCCTTGGCTGCGGCGCTCAATCAATCGGTTGCCGTGTGGCAAGGCGCGCCCTCCGCTACGGAAACCGAACGCCTGGTGCTGCGCTGGCTGCTGGAATTGACCGGCTACGCTGCCGATGCCGAAGGCATCCTCACTTCGGGCGGCTCGATGGCCAACTTCGTGGGCATGTTGCTGGCGCGGCAGGCGGCCTTCCCCGAGGTGCGCCAGCAGGGGATGCGCGCCATGCCGCCCGCGGCTGTGTATCTCAGCCCGGAAGCCCATTATTCGCTGGTCAAAGCCGTTGAGATGATGGGGTTGGGCAAAGACGCCGTGCGCTGCATCCCGGTGGATCACGCCCGCCGCATGTCACCGGCGGCGCTGCGGCGCGCCATCCGCTCCGACCGACGCCGCGGCATCGTGCCGTTGGCCGTGGGCGCGACCATAGGCACCACCGCCACCGGCGCGTGCGACCCCATCGCCGAGATCGCTGCCGTGTGCGCTGAAGAGGGCGTGTGGCTGCATGTCGACGGCGCGTACGGTGGGTTGGCGGCATCCATCCCCACCGCTGCGCCCTGTGCGCGCGGGCTCTCCCAGGCCGATTCCTTCAGCATGGACCCCCACAAGACGCTGTTCGTGCCCTTCGAGGCCGGGGCAGTGTTTACCCGCCACCGGGGATTGATGCCGGCCACTTTTGGCGTCCGGGCTGCCTATTTACCCAATGCAGAGGACGAAGGCCTGCACTTCCGCGAATACGGTCCCCAACTTTCGCGCGCCTTTCGCGCCCTCAAGATCTATTTCACCCTCAAAATCTACGGCGCGGAGGCCATTCTGCACACCTGGGAGCGCCTCCATCGTCTGGCCGCTCGCTTTGCCGCCATGCTCGACGATGCGCCTGACTTCCAACGCCTTACCCCTGCTTCGTTGGGCATCGTCACCTTCCGCTACCTCCTGCCGGGGCGCTCCCCCGACGAGTTGAATGCCGTCAACCGTGCCCTGGTGCCGGTATTGCAGCGCCAGGGCGAGGCTTTTCTCTCCTTGACCCATTTGGGCAACACCGAAGCCCTACGCGCTTGTTTCATCTCCCACCGCACCACCGAGGACGATCTGCCGCGGCTCCTCCACGCCGTGCGGGCAGCCGCCCGCTCCCTTTAGCGCCATCATGCCTACCGAACTGGCCGCCCGCCTGCTGGCATGGTATGCCCACCACCGCCGAGAGATGCCCTGGCGTGACCATCCCGATCCCTATGCCGTCTGGGTCTCCGAGATCATGCTCCAGCAGACCCAGGTCGCGACGGTCAGACCGTACTTTCGGCGTTGGATGGCGCGCTTTCCTACCATCGAGCGCCTGGCCACTGCCGACGAGCAGGAGGTGCTCCGCCTGTGGGAGGGCTTGGGCTACTACCGCCGCGCCCGCGCCTTGCACCGGGCAGCGCGTGAAGTGGTTGCCCGTTTCGGTGGCCGTTTGCCCGCAGACCCGGCGGCTCTGCAAACCTTGCCCGGCATCGGCAAATACACCGCCCACGCCATCGCCTCTCTGGCCTTTGGGCAGGATGTGCCCGCCGTGGACGGCAACGTCAAGCGCGTGCTGGCGCGGGTGTTTGCCCTGGAAGCCCCGGTGGACACCGCTGCAGGGGAACGGCTCGTATGGCAAAAGGCAGCCGAGCACCTGCCGCCGGGAAAGGCGGCGGCTTACAACCAGGCCCTGATGGATTTGGGCGCCACGGTCTGCACTTCGCGAGCGCCGCGCTGTGCGCGCTGCCCGCTGGAAGAAATGTGCGCCGCCCGACGCAGCGGCAATCCGGAGGGTTTTCCTCGCCTGACTCATCGTCGCCGCCCGCCCCACTACACCGTGGTGGCCGCCGTCATCCATCGCGAGGGCAAGGTACTGCTGGCGCAACGCCCTCCCGATGGCCTGCTGGGTGGGCTGTGGGAGTTCCCCGGCGGCAAGGTCGAACACGGGGAAACGCTGGAAGAAGCCCTGCGCCGCGAAATTGCCGAGGAACTGGGGTGCGAGATCGCCATCGAAGCCCCTTTTGGCACCTACCGCCATGCCTACACCCACTTTCGCGTCACCCTCCACGCTTTTCTGTGCCGCCTGCAGGCGGGCGAACCACGCCCGGTGGTGCCCCAAGCCGTGCATTGGGCATCTGCCGATGAACTGGCCGCCTTCCCCATGGGGAAAATCGACCGCCGCATTGCCCGCCGCTGGCAGGAAAAGCCGCTTCGCGAAGGGTGAGGGGGTAAGCGCTCGCCTGGGGGCGCCTTTTGGTGGGGGGCGCTTGTCCCGAAGCGGGTGCGTTGTTACCCACTGGGCAGGGTATAATGGTAACAGGGAAACCGAGTGGAGGATGGCACGATGAACACCCCTCGCTTAAGTGAACACGAAGGGCAGTGGCTGCTGCGCCTGGCGCGCGAAGCGCTGGAGGCGGGTGTGCGAGGCCAACCTTTACCCCCTTTGCCACCCGACCTGCCACCTCGCCTGCGGGAACCGGGGGCTGCCTTTGTCACCCTACGCACCCGGCACGATGGTCGGCTGCGAGGATGTATCGGTAGCATCATTGCCACACGCCCCCTTGTCGAAGATGTGCGTGCCCATGCTATCGACGCTGCGTTGCACGACCCGCGCTTTTCCCCCGTCACTCCGGAGGAAGTGCCCCAACTTGCTCTGGAAGTCTCCTACCTCACCCCCCTGCAACCATTGACCTACCACTCGCCGGAAGATTTGCTCGCCCGCCTACGCCCCGGCGTGGATGGCGTTTTGCTACGCGACGGCTGGCGGCAGGCTACTTTTCTCCCCCAAGTGTGGCACAGCCTGCCCAAGCCTGCCGAGTTCCTCGCTCACCTCTGCCTGAAAATGGGCGCGGAGCCAACCTGCTGGCAGCGCCCCATCGAAGTGTTTACCTACCAGGTTCAGGCTTTCCAGGAACCCGGCTACTGGGAAGCAGACTAAACCTGCTCGAAGCGGCTGACCGGCAGGACGAACACCACCCCTTGCTTGATGGCCGGCTCTGCTGGTTGGCTGCATTCGGCGCGGATGATCTCCAAGGCTTCGTCCACCTGATCGTCTTCCACGCCCAGCAGCAGCGTGGTGGAGCCGCGGCGCAAAAAGCCGCCCGTCGAGGCTAATTTAGTCACCCGAAAGCCGCGCTCGATCATGGCATCGGCCACCGCGTTGCTATCGGCTGTTTGCACCACCGCAATCAAAAGTTTCATCGCACACCTCCGGTGGGCTTATTTTACCCTTTTTCGTCATTTTGGGAGAAACGCCAATGGACGCCACCCCCGCCAGCGAACAAAAGATTGGTTATGTCATCGGCGGTAGTTTGCAAGAAGGGCTCGCCATCCGGCTGACCGTGCCGCCGCAGCGCATCCAAGAAGGTGCTTTCGTGGTCACCGAAAGCGAAGATTATCTCTTCTACGGCCTGGTGACCGATTTACGCCTGACGGCGGCCAATGAGCGCTTTGCCGACGAGCAACTCCACGAACGTTTTACGCCGGCGCTGGCCGGTATGCTTCAAGAGCAGGCGCTACATACCACCATCACCGTGCATCCTATGCTGATGGTCGAGCGAGGCCCCGAACCGGGCACCGCGGCATACGAGCAGTTTTGGGCTGAAGTTCAGGCGGGCTTGCGCGAGGAACCCCATCCCAAGCCTGTGAAAACCATCCCGTCGCACCTGGCGCAAGCGCGACTGGCCAGCGAGGGCGACATCAACGAGATTTTCCGCGGCGACTTCGTCATCGGCTACACACGGGAGCAGAAACACCCGGTGCGGCTCAACCTGGAGAAATTCGTCCGGCGTTCAGCGGGGGTTTTTGGGGCTACTGGGACGGGAAAATCCTTTCTCACCCGCATCCTCCTGGCTGGGTTGATTCATCACAATGCCGCCGCTACCCTGATTTTCGACATGCACAACGAATACGCCTATGATGACATCAACCCCGAGGCCAACCAACGCATCCCCGGCCTGCGGCCTAAGTTCGGCAGCAAAATCTTCGTGGTCGGCCTGGGGAAAAACGCGTTCATCCGCGGCCATCGCCCCGACTTGGATTTGCAAATCTCCGAGCAGGACATCGAACCGGAGGACATCTTGCTCCTCAGCCGCACCCTCAACCTGCGAGAAACCACGGCCAACACCCTGCATGCCCTGGCATCGTCTTTTGGCCGTGGGTGGCTGACTGCGTTTCGCAAGATGCGCGTCGGCGCGACCGAGGAAATCGTGGACGAAAACGGGCGCACCAAACGGGTGCCCGCGCCGGATAGCGTGGCGGCGTGGGCGCTGGAGGTGGGGGTCAACATCATGGCCGCCGAGGGACTGCACAACAAACTGCGGCGCGTGTTCGACCGCCCCTATCTGGTGGAAGAGGCGGCCACCGAGGGCGTGCAGCAGATTATCGACGCTCTGGAAAATGGGCGGCACGTGGTGCTTTCGTTTGGGGAGTTCGACAAGGAGTTGGACTATTTGCTGGTGAGCAACCTGCTGACCCGCAAAATTCGCGAGCATTGGGTCAAGCGCACCGATGCCTACCGTTCCGGCAAACGGCGAGACAAACCCGTCCCCCTGGTCGTCGTGATTGAAGAGGCTCACAAACTGCTCAGCCGGGAGATGGCGGTGCAGACCACTTTCAGCACCATCGCCCGTGAGATGCGCAAATATTTCGTCACCCTGTTGATCATCGATCAGCGCCCCTCGCAGATTCACGACGAGGTGATGTCACAACTGGGCACGCGCATCTCCGGCTGGCTGGGCGATGAAAACGACATCCAGGCCGTGCTTTCCGGGCTGGCAGGGCGGAGCCAATTGCGGGGCATGCTGGCGCACTTGCAGCCTACGGAGGAAGTGTTGCTTCTGGGATGGAGCGTTCCCATGCCGCTGCCGGTGCGCTCGCGGCGCTACAACGACGGCTTTTGGCAAGAATTGTTGGGGAAAGAGGCCTTCTCTACGGGTGCAGACCCCTTTGGGGCTTTGGGCTTTGGCGAGGCCGAGAAGTAAGCCTGCCCTCGCAGGGTCATGTCCTTTGCAGGGTGGCTCGCTCGGCTTCGCGATGCTTGAGCAGGAATGAGAGCAAAAAAAGGAAGACAGCCCAACCGGCAAGCACACGGAACGACGCCGTGTAGCCTGTCGCTCCACCGCCCAAACTGGCCGCCACGGCGCCCACCACGGCGCCGGTAAGCATTTGCCCCACTTTGGTCATCACCGAGATCAGGGCCTGCGCCGCGGCGCGCTCCTCCGGTGGCGCCTCGGCCAGCATGATGTAGCGCAAAGGCGCGCCCAAAAGCGCCGACAGGCCAAACCCAATCAGCCCGGCTGCGACGTAAAACAAGGCAGGGGTAAGCGATACAAACCCCAGCAAAGCCGTGCCTACTGCCGCCAGGGCTGTGCCGATCAAAATTACCACTTTTGAGCCCACTTTGTCCAACAGGTGGCCAAAAAGTGGCGCGCCGACCGAGAGGGTGGCTACCACCGGCAGCAGCATGAAACTGGCCCGGGATTCCGTGACCCCAAACGCGGCTACCAGCAGCGCGGGGATGAAAACCATGCTGCCTTCTACTACGCCAGCGCCGAAGGCCAAGGTGTTGGCAAGCACCAATTGCCGCGAACCAAACAGCCGGGGGTGAATGATAGGGTCGTCCGCCAACTGTTCCACCACTGCCAGACCCATCATCGCCGCGCCTGCCAGAATAATCAGCCCCCACATCTGCGGCGAGCGGGCGCTGGCCACCAAGTTAGCGGCGTCCAATTGGTTGAGAGCATAAGCCAGACTGCCCAACGCCACCGCGAGCAACACCATTCCCCGCCAATCCGCCCGCCCTTTGGAAGGCGTGCCCTCCACCGGCAGCCATCGCCAGGCGGCGGGAATCAGCAACAAGGCAAAAGGCACCGGTCCCCAAAAGAGCATGTGCCAGGAGAAAAATTGCAACACCACCCCGGCAACCACGGGCCCAATCAGAAAAGCCACGCCAAACACCGAGCCAATGATGCCCAACGCTCGACCGCGCTTTTCGGGGGGGAAAGTGTCGCCGATGACTGCCGAGGCTACGGGGAAAATACCTCCGGCTCCAAACCCTTGAATGCCACGTCCCACCACCACCCACGTTAGCGATGGCGCCAGGGCGACAACCACCGAGCCAAGCACGAAGAGCAGCACGTCGGCAATGTAGACGTCCCGCCGCCCCAACCGGTCGGAGAGTTTGGCCATTAGAGGTGTGCCGATCAGGTTGAAGAGCAAGTAAGTAGTGAACACCCATACCACAGCCCGGTCGGTGGTGTGAAAGCCGTCGCGGATAGCCGGCAGGGCAGGGCCGATAATCGCAATATCCAGCGCGGCCATCAAGACGCCGAAGAACAAAACACCCAACACGAAATTGCGTTCGCGAGCATTGTTGCTCACCATACTCCTCCAAGGCTTACCATGTGGTAAGTATTGCGGTGATTGTACCACAAGCCACAAAAAAACGGAGACCTTGAAGGTCTCCGTTTGATGCCAGTCGGGGCGGGCGGATTTGAACCGCCGACCTCACGGACCCGAACCGTGCGCTCTGCCGGGCTGAGCCACGCCCCGTTGGCAAGGCTGATTATAACGCACCCCAGAGCCTTTTACAAGATATC
>JALSPT010000245.1 GCA_026985785.1 Anaerolineales bacterium | reverse complement strand
TGGTCCATGATTTCGACCAGGTAAGGCGTGCCGACTTTGCGCATCTGGTTTTGTTTGTCGTCCAGTTCCCAAATTTCCTTGTTGATGCGCTTGCCTGCTTTCTTGACCAACGACATATCTGCCGGGTTGTTCAGGTCGCCGCGCAGGTTGCTGAAGCGCACCACGATGCCCTTGATTTTCTTGTCGCGGAAGACGGTCGCCGAGCCGCCACGCGCTGCTTGCTTCACCCGCATCTCTTTCCGGCGGACGTCGTACCAACTGAAGTTCAGCGCGCCGTACCACGAATGCTCCGCGCCGGGCCCCGCGGTGATGGTCGAGATGGCCAGTTTGCCTTTCTTGCTATCGCCTTTGTACATCTCGGCGAGTTGCTCTTTGAGTTCGTAGGTGTCCAGTGCCTCCAGCGGCGCGGCTTCGATGGTTACCTTGCCCGTGTCGCCGTCGATGAAAATGATGACGTCTTCTTTGGCCTTGCCCTGAATCTCCAACACATCGAAGCCGGAGAACTTCATGTAAGGGCCGAAATAGCCGCCGACGTTGCTGTCCACCACTTGCTTGGTCAATGGCGAAATGAAGACCACCGTGGATTTGCCGGAGCCGGGGTAGGCGGTGTTGCCGGAAATCGGCCCGCTGGCGATGAGGAGTTCGTTTTCCGGGTCGTCCCATTGGGTGTCGTCCTTGACTGCGTTCCACAGCAGCCAAAGGGCAAAGCCCTTGCCGCCGGTGAAGCGTTCTTTCATTTCCGGCGTGACCGGCTTTTCTTTGATGGTGTAATCATCCAAATTGATGTAGAGGGTGCGATTGGCATACCCGCGCTCCACGGGGCGCAGTTCGTAAGTGTACTCGGCCAGGACTTTATGGGCCTGCTTCAGTTCTTCCACGGCTATGGCCATTGGGAAACCTCCTCCTGAAAGAATGGACTGGGGGACCGCCACGGTAATTATAGCAGAAAGCAGGGGCACACCAGCGTGCGCCCCTGCGGGAAATCGAAGCCCATCAACGACAGCGCCCTGAGCGCTGCCCGCCAGGGCGCTATTTGCCCAACTTCTTCTTGAAGGCTTCGTTGAGCGCCGGTACGATCTTCCACAAATCGCCGACCACGCCATAGCGGGCCAGTTTGAAGATCGGCGCTTCGGGGTCGGTGTTGATGGCCACGATGATCTTGCTGTTGCGCATTCCGGCCTGATGCTGGATGGCGCCGGAGATGCCGCAGGCGATGTACAGGTCGGGCGAAACCACCTTGCCGGTTTGCCCCACCTGATGGTCGTAAGGGATGTAACCGGCGTCCACCGCGGCGCGGCTGGCACCGACGGCCGCGCCTAAGGTTTCGGCCAGTTCGCCGATCAATTTGAAGCCCTGTTTGCCGCGCCAGATTTCGATTTCGTTTTCGTCGGTGATGTCGGGCGGCGGGGTCAGGTCGGGGTTGTTGGACACGCCGCGTCCGCCGGAGACGATGATGGCCGCCTCGGTCAGGCTGACGCCGCCCTCGGTGGTGGCGTATTCCACCACTTTGGTGGCGACGGCGCTTTCGTCGAGGCCGGCATCCACTTTGACCACCTCGCCGCTGCGGCTGGCGTCGGGCTCTGGCTTGGCAAAGGCGCGCACCCGCAGGGTGATGATCTGCGGCTCGCCTTCGGCCACGGCTTTGGCCAGCAGTTTGCCCGCGTACACCGGGCGGGTGGTGACGATCTGGCCGTCCACGACGTCCATTTCGATGATGTCGGCAATCACGCCGGCATCCAGCGCCGCCCCGGCCATCGCGGCCAGTTCGCGCCCGCGCGTCGTGGTGGGGAACAGGATGACCGCCGGCGCGCTTTCGCCTGCCGCTTTGACCAACGCGTCGGTGTAGGGTTCAGGGCGATAGTCGGCCAGGGCGGGGTCGTCCACCAGCACCACCTTCTCCGCGCCATAGGCAAACGCCTGCTGCACTACCGCGTCCATGCCGTTGCCCAGCACCACCGCCGTCGCTTCGCCGCCGAGTTTTTCGGCCAACATCCGGGCGGCACCCACGGCCTCCCAGGAGGGGGTCAACGCTTCGCCTTTGAAATGGTCGATGTAAGCCCAAATTTGCTTGCTCATAGCACCTTCTCCGCCAAAATCTTGTCGGCCAGTTTCTCGGCAATTTCTTCAGGGGTTTCGCCCTCGATGAACTCGCATTGCACCTCGCGCTTGGGCGGGTTCATCAATTGGGTCAGGCGTACCTTGACCGCCGGGGCTTCGATGCCCAGGTCGGCCAGGCTCCACACCGGCACTTTGGCGCGGGCTGCCTTGCGGATGCCCATGAACGAGGGGTAGCGCGGTTCGCCGTAGTCTTTGGCCACGCTGACCACGGCAGGCAGTTTGGAAGCCACGACCTGACGGCCTTCTTCGATGGCGCGCTCGGCGGTGAAAGTGCCGCCGTCGGCATCCAGTTCGCGGAACGCGGCTACGAGGCCGACATAGGGCCATCCCAGCAGGCGGGCGGTTTGCGCAGGGGTGAGGCCGGTGTCGCCGTCGATGGCTTGGCGACCGAAGAAAACCATGTCCACGTCGCCGATTTTCTGTACTGCGGCGGCCAGCACCTTGGCCGTGCTGAGGGTGTCGTCTTCGGCCAGTGCGGGGTCGTCGATGCGGATGGCATCGTTGCAGCCCATGGCCAGCGCACGGCGGATGGCTTCCAGGGCGCTTTCGTCGCCCATGCTGACCACGGTCACCGAGCCGCCGTGGGCTTCCTTGGTTTGCAAAGCCGCCTCCACAGCGTACTCGTCCCACGGGTTGAGCACCAGGGGGGCGTCGCCCCACGTCACGTTCCCGCTGTCGTCCACCTTGACGGTGGCGGCAGTATCGGGCGTGACTTTGACGAAAACTACGATTTTCAAAGTGCACCTCCTCCATCCAATGGGTTAGGGAAACAGGTATCAGGTGTTGGGTATTGGGTATTGGGTATTGGGTAATTAGGGATTGAGGGGAGTTCTCTCCTATACCTCATCCCCTAATACCTCAATCCCTGTTTTACTGCCACTCCTCCGGGTCGTAGGGGGGCAGTTCGATGCGTAATGGCTTGTCGCGCCGATAACCCAGGGCGTAATCGGCCTGGATGAGGGTGTGGATTTCGCTGCTGCCTTCGTAGATGATCGAGCCGCGCCCGTTGCGGAAGAAGCGCTCGACGTCGTATTCGTCGCTGAAGCCGTACGCGCCATGGATCTGAACGGCATCGTGGGCTGCTTGAAATGCGGCTTCGGTGGCAAACCATTTGGCCATGGAGGTCATTCGGGTGGCGCGGATGCCTTCGTTCATCTGCCAACCGGCTTTGAGGTAGAGCAGTTTCCCCATTTCATAATCGCGTGCCATGCGGGCAATCTTTTGTTTGATGAGTTGATGCTGGCCGATCGGCACGCCGAAGGTTTTTCGCTCGGTGGCGTAGTTTACGCTGGCATCCAGGGCAGCGCGGATCAACCCTACCGCTCCTGCAGCCACGGTATAGCGTCCTCGGTCGAAGGCCGTCATGGTAATCTTGAAGCCTTCCCCTTCTTCGCCGAGGCGGTTCTCGACCGGCACTTTCACGTCCTGGAAAGCAATCCACCCGGTCGAACCGGCGCGCACGCCAAGTTTGCCTTTGATGTCGCCGCGTTTGATGCCCGGCGAGTGCAGGTCGACGATGAAGGTCGAGAGGCCGCGGTGAGGCTTTTCGGCTTCAGGATTGGTGCGCACGGTGACGATGGCGTAGTCGGCCAGCGTGGCAAGGGAAATCCACATCTTCTCGCCGTTGAGGATGTAGTAGTCGCCTTCGCGCCGCCCGGTCATCTGAATGTGGGCAAAGTCGGAGCCGTGCCCCGGCTCGGTGAACGCCCCGCAGCCGATTTTTTCCCCTTTGGCCAACGGCACCAGGAATTTCTGCTTTTGCTCTTCGGTGCCCCAGTGGAAAATGGTCTGGGCGCACAGCCCCATGTGCACAGCCATCACCACCCGCAGGGTGGAATCGGCGTACTCCAGTTCCTCGCACACCAGGCCAAGCGAAATGTAATCCAGCCCCTGGCCGCCGTATTTAACGGGAATGCCCACGCCCAAAATTCCCAATTCGGCCATGCGAGGGAGAAGGGGCGCGGGCTCGTGCTTGCGGTCGTATTCGCGAATGATGGGAATGGCCTCGTTCGCGAATTTACGAACCATCTCTTGCACCATCTTATGTTCTTCTGTCAGGGCGAAATCCATTTCATCCTCCGGGTGCGAAAGTTAGAACGATTATATCGCGCAAGGGAATTTTTCGGGAGTGCAAAATGTCACATTCCCTCAGGGGTTTTTACGGGTGCACGATGTGCTCCAATGGTCATGGAAATCCCCCTGAGGTGCCTTCATGTATGCTACAATGAAAACAGCCTTATCCGCGATGGCTGTTCCTCTCAGCCTGCGGCTGATAAGGGGAACAGCACGATCTTGCATCGGAAGCGTTCCCCCCTGTCTTGCCGTGCCTTTTTAGAATGCAAGGAGGTTGTTGGAATGAAACGCTTGTGGTTATTGCTCGCTCTTTTGGCTGCTGTCAGCCTGGCGTGCAGTTTTGGCGCTTCGGTTGCACCGTCAGCCAATGCCCCTGCCCCGACCAAGGCCCCGCCGACGCAGAACCCCATCCTCTTTCAGGACAATTTTTCCGACCCCACCAGCGGCTGGGATCGCGTCAAGAGCGACAGCGGCAGCCTAACCGACTACGTCGATGGGCATTACCGTATCCTGGTCAACGAAGCCAACAGTGATGTCTGGGCCAACCCCGGGGAAGAATTCAGCGGCCCCATCGTGATTACCGTGGACGCGGTGAAAAACGGCGGCCCGGACGACAACGATTTTGGTGTGCTTTGCCGTTATAAAGATGAGAACAATTACTATTTCTTCGTTATCAGCAGTGATGGGTATGCCGGTATTGGTCGGGTGGTCGATGGACAGCAAACCATCCTTACCGGCAACGGCAAGATGGTGCCGTCGGACAAACTCCCGAAAGATCCTGGGGTAACCTATCATATCAAGGCCACCTGTATCGACAAAGACCTTACCCTGTACGTCAACGGTAAGAAGATTGCCAGCACCAAGGACGGCACGTTGACCTCTGGCGACATTGGCCTCATGGCCGGGACGTTCGACACGCCGGGGACGGATATTTTGTTTGACAACGTGGTGGTGCGACGACCGTAGCCTCTTCCCCCCTTGCGATGACGGGCGCGTGGCAAGAGTCACGCGCCCGTGGCATGTAGGAGGCCGCCATGCCCGCTTTCTTCTCTCGCCTGGAAGCCTTAGCCTGGAAGCGCCGCTCGCTGCTCTGTGTGGGCCTGGATCCCCATCCCGATGACCTGCCCTCGCCCTCCGCAACGGCGGCGCGCGATTTTTGTCTTCACCTCATCGAGGCCACCCACCGCCATGCCATTGCCTTCAAGCCCAATGCCGCTTTCTTCGATATCTACGGAGCCGACGGCTGGCAGGCGTTGCAGGAGGTCATCGCCGCCGTTCACGACGTGGGCCTGCCGGTGGTGCTGGACGCCAAGCGCGGCGACATTGCCTCCACCGCGCGCGCCTATGCCCAGGCGGCGTTCGAGCGCCTCGCCGCCGACGCGCTCACCGTGAACCCCTATTTGGGGCGCGATGCAGTGCAACCTTTTCTCTCCGAGGCGGAAAAGGGCGTGTTTCTGCTGGCAAAGACCTCCAACCCCGGCGGCGCTGATTTGCAGGATGTGGGTGTGGTTGAAGAAGATGGCCGCCCGCTCTACCTGCGCGTGGCGCGGTTGGCGCAAACCTGGAGTACTCGCGGCAACCTCGGCCTGGTGGTGGGTGCAACGCATCCCGAGGCTCTGGCTGCCACCCGCACTGCGGCGCCCGATTTGTGGTTTCTGGCCCCCGGCGTAGGGGCGCAGGGCGGCAGCCTGGAAGCCGCCTTAGCCGCCGGGCTGCGCGCCGATGGTCTGGGCATGTTGATCGCTGTTTCTCGCGGCATCAGCCGAGCCGCCAATCCAGCCGCCGCGGCCGCGGCTTTGCATGAGCGCATCGCTGCCCTGGCATTCGAACATCATCGCCCGGCGCCTCTCCCTTCGCGGCGCGAGGCGGTCGCGCGTCGGTTGGTGGAAAGCGGTTGCGTCCAATTCGGCGAGTTTACCCTCAAATCCGGCCTGCGTTCTCCTATTTACCTGGACCTACGGCGGCTGGCCTCTTTCCCCCGCTTGCTGGGCGAAGTCGCCGCCCTGTACGCCGAGGTGCTCGCCAGCCTGTCTTTCGACCACATCGCCGCGCTGCCCTATGCCGCGCTGCCCATTGGCACGGCAGTCGCGCTGCGTACCGGACGGTCGTTGATTTACCCCCGCAAGGAGGTCAAAGCCTACGGCACGCGCGCCGCGGTGGAAGGCGTCTTCCGTGTTGGGCAAACTGCTGTCATGCTGGACGACCTGGCCACCACCGGCGGCAGCAAACTGGAGGCCGCCGAAAAACTGCGCGCCGCGGGGCTGAAGGTGCACGACGTCGTGGTGCTCATCGATCGGCAATCCGGCGCGCGCGCCGAACTGGCTGCCCACGGTCTGCAACTGCACGCCGTTTTTACGCTTTCCGAATTGCTGGCGTTGTGGGGGCAGGGGGGATGGGTGCCTGCAGGCGAAATTGCCGCCGTGCGTCGCTGGTTGTCTTCTCGACAGCGCAAAGGTTCGTGATGAGCGCCCTCGAAGCCACTCTGCGCCGCTGGGCGCGCTGGCCGGTTCGGCAACTGCGCCTTGACGCCCCTTCAAGGAAGAGACAGTCTCTTCGAAAATGAACAACAGCCCGTGTCTCACGGGCTGTTGTTGGTCGGGGCGCCGAGATTTGAACTCGGGACCTCTTCAACCCCATTGAAGCGCGCTAGCCGGACTGCGCCACGCCCCGACAGGCACCCAGATTATACTCATCCCTCAGGCTTTTGACAAGGATTCGCG
>JALSPT010000244.1 GCA_026985785.1 Anaerolineales bacterium | reverse complement strand
TTTTGCAGTTGCGCGGGCAAGCCGTCGATCTCGGCCAGCATGTTCTCTTTGTCCACTTTGGGGAAGCGGGTGAAATCATCGAGGTTCACAGCGGTCTCCTAATTCGCAATTTGCTATTCGCCATTCATAACCGGTGCCCCTTTTCCGCCGCGGGGTCGTCATGCAACAGGCTGACGGCATGGGGCAGCACCGGGGCGATGACTTCCAGGTTTTCCACCGCGGCTTTGGGGCTGCCGGGCAGGTTGACGATGAGCGTTGTGCCGCGAATGCCTGCCACGGCGCGGGAAAGCATCGCGTGGGGGGTGATATGCAGGCTGGCGGCGCGCATGGCTTCTGCCAGGCCGGGCGCGGGGCGTTCGATGACCGCGGCGGTGGCTTCGGGGGTGACATCGCGCGGGGCAAAGCCGGTGCCGCCGGTGGTGAGGATGACGTCATAGGCGTCGCTATCGGCCCAGCGGGCTAAGGTGTCGCGCAGGGTGGGCAGGTCGTCGGGCAGGATTTCGGTGTGGGCGACCTGCCAGCCGCGGGCACGCACGGCTTCGGCCAAGGCGGGGCCTGAGCGGTCTTCCCGCTCGCCGCGGGCGGAGCGGTCGGAGATGGTGAGGATGGCGAAACGGAGGGGAGTCGGGGAAGTCATGGGAGTCGCTGTAGTCGGTTAGTCGCTGTAGTCGCGGCGGTCGGTTAGTCGGTGAGGTTTTTGGCTAAGGTGATGACGGGGAGGGGTTCCCAGCCGAGGTTGTGGTAAAAGGCCAGGACGTCGTCCTGACCGGGGACGACCATGAGGTAGGCGCGGATGCAGCCTTGGGCGCGCAGGCGGCGCTCGATTTCGGCCATCAGCGCGCGGCCAATGCCCTGCTGGCGATAAGGGGCTGCCACGGCGAGGTGGTAGATCAGCCCGCGTCGCCCGTCGAAGCCGGCCATCACCGCGCCGATGATTTCGCCTTCGGGCGTTTCGGCCACGATGAACAGGTCGGGGTCATGGGCGACCTTCTTGGCGATTTCTGCGGGCTCGTCGGAAACCCGCAGTTGAATGCCCGGCCCGGCGTGCGCCCACAGGTCGTACACCGCCGGGTAGTCGTCAGGAAAGCGAAAGGTGCGGAGGGTGTAAGCGGTGCCCACCCGCTACTCCTCCACCCCCACCACCGGCCGCCAGGGCTCGGTGAGGCCCTCTTCGGTGACGCCGAAGAAGAAGCGGTTGCCTTCCGGCGTGCGCTGCACCAGGTCGAAATGCCACTGCTTGCCCTGCTTGTACTTGCGCAGCACGCCGCGATCGCCTTCCCAGTGGATGCCGCGCACTTTGCTCAGGTCGGCAGGCAGTTTGTCGTAGCGGTTGATGGCGTAGTGCCACAGGCGGCGTGCCGAGGAGGTGGTGACGTTTTTGACCACATTGCCGTTGCGCAGGTCGCGCACGGTGTAATATTTGGTGCCGTCGCGCTCCATCACCGAGACCACTTCCACGCCGGTGCGGGGGGCGTCTTTGGGGAGGGGAGGCACTTCGTC
>JALSPT010000243.1 GCA_026985785.1 Anaerolineales bacterium | reverse complement strand
GGCGGCTTGACCACCACGCTTTTGACGGCTTTGTTGGAAATTTCCTGGCCGTTTTCCAGCACGGTGCGGTAGGTCACCTCTCGCCGCCCGTTTTCTCCGGCCTGGATGACGCGCGTTTCGCCCTGCGGCAGCGCTTCGTTGCGCAGCACTTGGCGGCTGAAAGGGATGATTTCCTCCTGCACGGTGAACTTTTCCTCAACCCGAACCACTTTGACCGTATCCCCATCGTTGAGCAGGGTATAAGTGGGCGGCTCGGTGCGGTCGAGGTCGCCCAGGGTCACCCCGGCAGCCCGAAGCGCCTGTTGGACGTTGCTACCAGCCGGGATTTGCACGCTATAGCGTTGGCCGTCGGCCAGGACGTTCACCGTGATGGTGCCCTGGCCGCGCCGCGGGGTGACGCATCCTCCCAGTGCCAGCAGGGCAAGGAAAAGGGTCAGGAAAAGGCGGGAATGTTTCATGGGGTATAATTGGCTCTTAGTGCAGATGGCCGCGCAGGGTCATGGTGCCGTTGCCGATGGCAATACTTTCCAGCCGAAAGCCGGTGGCCTGCGGCACAATTTTGCCCGTCAATGACTCGTTGAGCATGTCCGACAGGCCATCCAGCAGCCCCGGAGGGACGGGCAGCGGGCCGAAGTCTGCGGCATCCAGGTGGAAGCGAGGCACACCCTCTTCGTCTACTGTGACGCTCAAGGCCACGCGGACGTTGGCGGTGATCTTGGACTGGTGCGCTTGCCCGTAGATGATCAGTTGATTGTCCTGCAAAATGACCTGGGGTTGCTGGAAAAAAGCATCAGGGTCGTCGGCCAGTTTGGCCGCCAGCAGGGCGGTCAACTGTTCGGCAGTGATGGTTACCGTGACCTCGCCTGTACTGCTTGCCTGGGCGACAGCCTGCTTCCAAGCCGCCTTGAGGTCATCCAATGCCTGCGGATTGGGCGTTGGCGGTGGGGCAGGCGGCGTCGGCCCGCCAATGTTGACCGTACAGGCTAACGAGGCCAGGGCTACGGCCAGCACAGCCCACAAGATTTTGAGCGCGCGCGTTTTCATTGGTCACCTCACTTGGGTGTACACACCAGGGAAATTATAGCATGGGTGCGTTGGATAATCAGGCTGTCGTTTTCGAAGAGCAGCCCCGCCGCGTGCAAGCGCAAAACTCGCTTTCGCTCGAAGCGCGGGTAGAGGCCTTGCTGTTCGCCGCGCCCGAACCGGTCACCGCCCGGCGGCTGGCGCAGGCATTGGGCGTCCCCTTGCGTGAGGTCGAAGCGGCGCTGAGACGGCTGGCCGACCTCTTGGCCACGCGAGGCGTTCGTTTGCAGCGCCATCGCGACCGTTGGCAACTGGTCACCGCCCCCGAACTCGGCGCCCAGGTAGCCGCTTTCCTCGGCCTGGAAGCCACCACCCGTCTCAGCCAGGCCGCCCTGGAAGCCTTAGCCATCGTGGCTTACCGTCAGCCCATCACCCGCCCGCAGGTGGATGCCATCCGCGGCGTGAGCAGCGACGGCGTG
>JALSPT010000242.1 GCA_026985785.1 Anaerolineales bacterium | reverse complement strand
AACATCATGGCCATCCCCCACGGGTCGAGGCGATGCGCGCCCCCCAACGTCAACAGTCCCACGGCAGGCACCGCCAAGGCTATGCGAAAAAGAGTGAGTTTTGTCGGCGGTTGCCGATCCAGCCACAGCCACAACGCCACGAAAACCGGATAGAACGAGTAAAGCAATTGCCCAATCCCCGCATCAATGCGGCCTAAAGCGCCATAGTAAAACAGGGAGCCCGTGCCATTGATCGCCCCTGCGAGCAAGCACCCCACCAAACCCAAGGGATAAATTCGTAAAAACGGGCGCCGAAAGGCCGCGATCAGAGCCAACAGCAGCAACGTGGCCAACAAGGTGCGCAACGCCACCACGGCCAATGGTGGCAAGCCGCGCAAAATGGCTTGCTTTCCAAAGATAGGGGCCATGCCCAAAAAGAATGCCGACAAGACGGCAGCCTGCACACCCCGACGACGGCTTTGCATCATCTGCGCCTTTACAATGCAGCGTTCCGCCCTTTATCCTAACAAGGCACGGATTTCGTCCAGCAATTCATCCGTCAAAAACTCGCCTTTCGGCATCAATTTTTCGATCCGCCCGCTCAAACGGCGCCGTTCCTCAGGGGTAAGCGCCTTGGCCGTGACGGCAATGATGGGAATATGCGCGGTGGCAGGATCCGCCCGCAAGGTTTCGATCACCTCGAAGCCATCCGTTTCTGGCATCATGAGATCCAACAGGATTAAATCCGGGTGCTCCCGACGCGCTAAAGCAATGGCCTCGCGTCCATTGCTGGCCTCCGAAATGGTAAATTCCCCTAAGGATTGCAACACGCGACGCAACAGAATACGAGCCGGTTCATGATCATCCACAATAGCGATATGGGGCACCGAGCGGGTTTGCAGCGTGTGCAAGGCGGCGCTCAAACCTTCGGAAAGCGGCGCCTCTGCGTTGCGAGCACTTTGGGGCAAAGAGACGCTTTTCAGCCATCGGTTACCCAACAAGTGGGATTCAATAGGCAACGTGTGTCCGGTTCCATTGATGACAATCACATCATCCGGCTTCATCACCCCTTCTCGTGCTAATTTGATGACGCCCGCCACGGCCACTGCCGTGGCAGGTTCCACCGAAATGCCTTCCATCTTCGCCAAAATATGCATCGCTCGCGCGGCTTCCTCGTCGCTGGCGGCGGTAAAGGTGCCGCCATAAGCCGACATCCGGTCATACAGCAAGGTGTACACCCGCCCCGGCGTACCGGTTGCCAAGGTAGCAATGCGGGTGCGCGGCTTGCGCACAGGTTCCGCCTCGCGCGCCCCCTGCCGCCAGGCGTGCACCATCGGAGCACATCCCTCGCTTTGGATCAAAGCCATCTGGGGTGGGCGCTCGACAAACCCCATCTGGTGCAGTTCGTCGTATGCTTTGTACACGCCCAACGGCCCCAACGCGCCACTCACCGCTTGCACGAACCAGGTCGGCGTGCGCCAGGGGAAACCGGTGCCCGGCGCCCCCAAACGCTCGGTTAGTTGTTCACTAATTTCAAACGCCAGTGTCTTCATCGACTCCACCGTAGGGAGCGACTTCGCCCCCTGATCCAAATACAACCCTCGCTGACGGGCAAACTCAGCAGCCACCTGCTTGGTCTCGTCGTAAGTGCCGCTCACTTTAATCACCTGCGCCCCGTAAAGGGCAATTTCACGCATTTTCTCTGCCGGCACCAGGCTGGTAACAAAAGCCCACAATTTGATGCCCGCTCGCGCGGCATACGCGGCGTACGCGATGGCTACATTACCCGTCGAAGCCACCACCATCTCGGTCAGGCCCGCCTCCTGGAGCACGGCTATCGTGACCGCGGCCTGGCGATCTTTGAACGACGACGTCGGGTTTTGGCGCTCGTCCTTGAAATACAAATGCTCCAATTTGAGCATCATTCCCAAACGGCGCAGGTGCAACAGAGGCGTGCCCCCTTCCCCCATGGAAATGGCAGGCTGAGGTTCGCTCACCGGCAAAAGCTCGTGATAGCGCCACAAAGTGAATGGACGTTGCCGCAACAGGGTGGGCAAGATGGTACTCAAGGATTCGTAATCGTAGCGTGCGGTCAACCAGACGCTGCCGCACACCCGACAGCGCGTTTTCAAGGGGTCAAAAGCCTGGACGTGCCCACAATCCAGACATTGAGCAACAAAATCTTCTGGCATCTCCTGCCATCCTCCAAGGGCACAACGCGCCACTCCGGCAGCGAAAAAAGGTCTTGGCCGAAGTGGCACCTCGTGGGTTCGCTAACTGTCGGCTATGCCAAACTACGAGCCATCTGCAGAGGCAGGCTGGTTTTCGGAATCCGATGCGTGTTCCAGCGTTTTCAGCAATCGTTGAAGATGTGCCAACAACGATTCCGTATCAAAGGCGCCTTTTTGGATCAAGCCCTGCGAAGCCGTTCGCAGTTTAGCCAGTTCGGCTGGCGAAAGGTCAGCCGCGGTGAAGATAATGACGGGCAAATCTTGCCACTCAGGGCGCGAACGCACCTCTTCGAGTACCGCGAACCCATCCATCTTGGGCAACAAAATATCCAAAATAACCGCATCCGGTTGCCGTTCTCGGATTTTTGCCAAAGCCTCTTCGCCATTCTCCGCTGTGCGCACGGTGTAAGTGCCAATCTCATCCAACAAGCGGCTCACAAGATACAAATCAGTAGGGTCGTCTTCTACAACCAGCACGTCCTTCACCCGCCCCTTCGGGTCCAAGCGCTCCAAAGCCCGTATCAAATCCTCTTCTGCCACCGGTTTACGCAGGTAATCTGTCGCGCCGAGGCTAAAGCCCTTTTCCTTCTCTTCCAAAATGCTGACAACCACAATGGGAATATCCCTTGTTTCGGGGTGCTCCTTCAAATCCTGCAACACCTGCCACCCATCTCGGCCAGGCATCATAATATCCAGGAAAATCGCCATGGGTTTGAGTTCTTTAGCCCGTGCTACGGCCATGTTCGGCTCGGTCAAAGGCACGACCCGGTAGCCACGCGGGGTGAGGTAGCGCTGGTAGAGGTGAATCACATCGGTGTCATCATCCACCGCCAAAATGATCCGCTCGCCCTCACTCGCGCCGCCCTGAGATGGCTGAATGACGGGCAGCGTGAAATAGAAAGTCGTTCCCCTCCCCACCTCCGATTCCAGCCAAATACGCCCGCCATGCATTTCCACCAGATTGCGGGTGATCGACAAACCCAGCCCCGTACCGCCGGTCTTGCGCGTGAGAGAAGCATCCACCTGGGAGAAAGGCTTGAACAATTTATGCTGATCCTCCGGAGCAATGCCAGGGCCGGTATCCTCCACACTGATCAACACCTCCTCGAGTCCGTGAGGGCCTTTCTCCAGTCGCGCCGCCACTTTGATGTAACCTTCCTCCGTAAACTTGGCCGCGTTGGAAATCAAATTGAGCAAAATCTGGCGCACACGAATAGGGTCGGCATGGATGAGAGGTAGGTCGGGCTGGATGTCTTTACGAAGTTCTACCGGTTTGTCCTTGACCAGCCCAACAGCCGTGGACATCACACTGTTAACCAAGTCGGCAACGTCCACTTCTTCGAATGCCAGTTCCATCTTCCCGGCTTCGATCTTGGAAAGGTCAAGGATGTCGTTAATCAAGCCCAGCAAGTGCTGGCCGGCGTTGTAAATGGCTGTCAGGTCTTGTTGCTGCAGGTCGGTAACGGGGCCATCGATCCCTTTGAGAATGACTCGCGAAAAACCGATGATGGAATTGAGGGGCGTACGCAGTTCGTGGCTCATGTTAGCCAGGAACTGGGTCTTCAATTCATCCGCACGGCGCATCTCCTCCAGCGCCTGCCGTTCCAGTTCATAGGCCTGAGCGTTTTCGATGGCCACGGCGAGTTGCGAGGCCAGGAGCAGCAACATACGCTCGGCCTCAGGGGTAAACGCCTCGACCTCGGTGGACTGGACGTCCAGCACCCCAATGAGCCGTTCGCCTACCATCAATGGGATGGCAGCCTCTGCACGGGTATCAGGCAAAAGTGGATTGGGGCGATGGATGGCGCTGCGCAGGGTATCGTTGACGATCACAGGCCGTCTCTCAGCGGCTGCCTGCCCCACCGTCGACCGGGAGCCTACTCTCAAACGATGGCCGCGCGCCAGCATTTCCTCGCCTGCTTCGCCGGTCGAGGCTTTCACCACCAGATATGTACCGTCTTCGTCCAGCAAAAATACCGAGGCGTGATAAAAGCCAAAACGCTCACGGATGAGTTCGACGGCCTTAGGGAGAAGCGTGCGGAGTTCCTGGCTGGCCGCAGCAATCTCGCTGGCTGTGATAGCCGCCGTTTCCAGGTTGTGGGCATATTGCTGGGTCACTTCATAACGATGCAGGTTCTGCACCGTGACGGCGGCCTGGGCGACCACGCCATCGAGCACCCGCATCTCGGTTTCGGTAAACTCCCGCCGTTCCGCATAGAGGGCCGTAATCGTTCCCACCACTTCGCCGCCGGCAACAAGGGGGAAAAAGGCCACGCTGGTTATCTTTAGCGCCTCGTAAAACGCCCGTCCGCTCTCGGTCAAGCGCGGGTCGGCAGTGACATCCGCAATCACCACCGGCTCGCTTATATCCCCTACTTTCCTGAAGTCCACCGGAAAGTTGTCGATCGAGTAGCGGTCAGGGAAAACCGCCTGTTCCGGCACGCTCGTCCATCGGGCCAGTACCACTGCCCACTCAGGCGGGTCATCCAACACCCGCCAGGGGCGGTTGAAAGCACTGAATACCACATCTACCGCCCCTTTGCCCAAAGGGGTGTCATGACGCAAGACGTCCAACACCTCCTCATAGGAAGAGGCCGCACTAAACGCCGCCGCCACGCGGTAAAGGTTTTCGACTTCTTGTGTCCGCTGGCGGATTGTTTCCACCGAGCGCAGGTTCTCCAGCGCAATGCTGGCTTGTGTGATCAGGATCTGTAAACGTTGGCGTTCGTCTTCCCCAAACTCTTGCGGTGAATGGTAAAAGACGTTAATCAATCCAATCCACTGAGCACCCCCGTACCAGGGAAGCAACACCGTGGCCTTGGTTTGTAGCATTTCCACGTAAAGCGATCGCATCTGCTCTGGCCAACGGTCTTCCTGAGCAATATCTTCTACAAAAACCGCCTTACCAATTTGAAAAATCAACGACGTCGGAGGGAGTGGAAAACGTTGTTGTGCAATCTGATCAAGGACGGTCTGCGGAATATCGAGGTTTGTCCAATAAGCCAACGGCTGGACCCAAGCAGGCGGCTCGCTCTCACCATCGTAGGGGTGTTCGAACAAGCCTACTGCCACCGTATGCACGTCGGGTGAAATGGCTGCCGCCAACGCTTGTAAAACATCCTCATAGGAAGTAGCGGCATTGAAAGCCGCCGTGGCTTGATAAAGTTTTTCCTTGCTTTCCGTTTGCTGACGAATGTCGTCAATGGCCCGCAAGTTAGCTACGGCCACTGCTGCCTGGGCAGTGGCGCCTTCCAGCACCCGCACCTCATCTGGCGGGAATTCGCGGCGGCGGTCGTAGATGGCATTGATGTATCCAATCCATCGTCCACCGACCACCAACGGGAAGAAAATCGTACTCACACCTCGAAACCGCTCGATATACAGGGTACGTGTGCGTTCATCCATGCGGGGATCTGTCGCAATATCGGAGACGACAAAAGGAGCATCTGGCCTGAAATACTTAACGACCGGGAACTCACGCAAAGGATATCGCGGCGAGACAGCATCCGAGGGCAGGCGTGACCATCGCGCCAGCACAATGGACCACTCTGGTATGTCCTCCCCCTCCCATGGCCGGTCGAACAGATTGAGGGAAATATTGACCGCATTTTTCCCCAAATGGGTGTAAGTGCGCAAAATTTCCAACACTTCCTCATAGGAAGAAGCCGCGTTGAACGCCGCCGCCATCCGGTAGAGGGCTTCCATTTCTTCCGTCCGGCGGCGAATATCCTCCACCGCCATCAGGTTGGCCACCGCGACCGCCGCCTGAGCGTTCAACGATGCCAAGCGCTGGCGCTCTTCGGGCGGGAAAGATTGCACTGCATCGAACAACAACACCACAAAGCCCAGCCAGCGATCCCCCGCCACCAAGGGCATGAACGCTGCCGCTTGCGCTCCCAACACTTCATGATAGATCAAGCGCGTGTTCTCGTCCCATGGCGCTTGGGGATCGGCAGCATCTGGAATGTAAAGCGGTGTCTGTAGCTGAGCAGCCACAGGATAATCACGCGTGGCATACCGCTGCGAGAGCAATTGCTGAAGCGTTTCTTCTGGAATGCTCATGGAAGTCCAGTAGCCTGCCGGATACATCCACTCAGGGGCAGCCTCGCCAATGCGGCCTGGTTCCTCGAACAAAGTCAGCACACTGGTATTGACTTGGACACCCGCAGCCCTGGCAAACGAAGTCATAATTTCGTCATACGAAGAAGCCGCATTGAACGCCGCCGTGGCTTCGTACAGGGTTTCCAATTCTTGCGAGTGCTTCTGAATGGCCTCAACCGAGCGCAGGTTTTCCACCGCAACGCCGGCTTGGCCCGCCAGAGTACGAACGAACTGGCGCTCGGCATCTGTAAAGGCCGTCGCCTCCCGATACAGCACGTTCAGGAAGCCAATCCACCGGCCACCGATATACAACGGTACAAAAGCCAACGCCTTGGCGTGTAACAGATCGACATACAACTGTCGCGTGGCTTCATTCCAATCCGTCCGCTGGGAAGTGTCGGCCACGAAAAGGCCGTTTCGGATGTTGTGCACCGTTGGGAAATCACTCAAAGGGTATTCTCGCGAAGCCAATCGCTCTAAAAGGCCCGGTGGGAAATCGAAATCCGTCCAATACGCCAGCGGGTAAACCGACTCAGGCACCACATTCTCCGTCCATGGCCGGTCGAACATACTCAAGATCACCGTATGGACGTCTTCTCCCAAATGATCGTGGAGCACCCGCATGATGTCTTGATAGGTTTCGGCTTGATTGAAAGCAGCAACCGCCGTATAGAGGTGCTCGG
>JALSPT010000241.1 GCA_026985785.1 Anaerolineales bacterium | reverse complement strand
ACCCCGGTCGCGCGGGCGGCCATTGCCGCAGGCGCCGATGGCTTGATCGTGGAAGTGCATCCTCGTCCTGAGGAAGCGCTTTCCGATGGGGCACAATCGCTCAAGCCCGAGCGCTTCGCCCGCCTGGTAGCCGAAGCGCGGGCCATCGCCCAGGCCTTGGGGCGGGCAACCCTGCAGGAGATGCCCTATGTGGCCGCCGATTGAACCCGCTGAAACCGGAGAGGACGACTTTAGCGCCGAGTTCGCGGCGCGCGTGCTGGCCCGCAGCCGGGTGGCCATCGTGGGGCTGGGATTGATCGGCGGCTCGCTGGCCTTGGCGCTGGGGGGGCATTGCCGAGAGGTGCTGGCCGTGGAACCCCGCGCCGAGGCGCGCGCCCTTGCCCTTCGCGAAGGCATCGTCAGCGCGGCCTCCGCCGACCCGACCGCCGTCCTCCCCCAAGCCGACATCGTGGTGCTGGCCGCACCGGTGCGCGCCATTCTCGCGTTGCTCACCGATCTGCCCAACATGCACCCCGGACGCGCCTTGGTGCTGGACGTTGGCTCGACCAAGCAAGCCATCGTGAAGGCCATGGCTGCATTGCCGGCGCGCTTCGACCCCATCGGCGGGCACCCCATGGCCGGGAAGACGGCTCGCGGGCTGACGGCTGCCGAAGCCGGCCTGTTCCGGGGCGCGGTTTTTGCCCTCACCCCCCTCACACGCACATCGCCCCTGGCCCGCGCCGTGGCCGAGGCATTGGTACACGCCGTGGGGGCGCAACCGCTCTTCATGACGCCTGCCGAGCACGACCGCTACGCCGCCGCCGTGAGCCATCTCCCCTACCTGCTCAGCCTGGCGCTGGCTTTGTCCACCTCCCCCGAAGAAGCCGTGCTGGCCGGGCCGGGGTTCCGCTCCACCACCCGTTTGGCCGCCTCCTCGCCGGAGATGATGGGCGACATTCTGCTTACCAATCGGCCAGCCGTGTTGGCGGCGCTGGAGCGTTTTCGGAGTCGGTTGGCCGCCTTGGAAACGGCTTTGCGATCTCCGGAGGAAGAACCCCTGTTGCGCCTGCTCGATCAGGGGCAGGCACACCACCGCCGTTTGATGCCATGAACATGGTCCACCTCACACGCGGCGGTTTTTGCCCATTCCAAAAAGTTGACTTTTCCCCCTCCTCTCCGGTAGAATGAAAACACAACCCAACGACGCCGGGGGAGAGACCCGCTCAGCGGGCACCGAAGGGGCAAACCCGGCCACGGTCGGGCGAATCTCTCAGGTAAAAGGACTCCGGCGTCGGCTTCCCTCTGGAGAGCCCGCGCACGCCGCGGCACCGAAGGAGCAAGCGCCCTCGTGGGCGTGCACCTCTCAGGTTCCAGGACAGAGGGCGCACCTTCTCACGGTGCGCCTTTTTGTTTTCGCACCCCGTCACTTCAGGAGGTATCCGATGAACTTCCCTGCCGACCTCAAGTACACCAAGAACGACGAATGGATCCGCGCCGACGGCACCGTGGGCGTGACCGATTACGCCCAGGACCA
>JALSPT010000240.1 GCA_026985785.1 Anaerolineales bacterium | reverse complement strand
TATTCCTGCCCTGCGGCGTAAATGCTGGCACCCTTTTCGCCGCGGGTGACGACCACCAGGGGAATTTCCGTCAGCAACGCCGCCGCGGCGAGGCCGGTTTTCTCTTGCAGGAGAGCAAACTCGTATTCGTTGACCAGCAGCGCCGCCGCGCCTTCGACACCTTCCCGCAGTTCGTCGCCGCCCACGCGGGCAATCTGCTGGCTGGGGTCGTACCAGTAGGGCACACCCAACGCCTTGCATTCCTGCACATATTTGCGCATGGCCGCGGGGTCGTTGGGAGAAATCACCACCAGGTCGGGGCGAGGATGCAGGTCGGCAATGGAAAGTTGCGCCGCATACGCCATCGCACCGGGGTAAAAACTGGCAATCTGCGAAAGCGACTGGTCGGTGGTGACGAAGAACGAGGCCGTGGATTCGCCGGCAATGACCTTGATGGCCGAAGTGTCCACGCCGACGGCTTCCAGCGCGGCGCGGTAATCGGCAAAATCCTCGCCCACGGTCGCCATCACGAGGGGATGCTCGCCCAGCAACGCCAGGCTATACGCAATGTTGGGTGCAACGCCGCCGCGCCGCTTGACGAGCGAATCCACCAGAAACGAAAGGCTGAGGGAATCCAACTGGTCGGCCAAAATGGCCTCTTTGAACCGGCCGGGGAAGGTCATGAGGTAATCGAAAGCCACCGAGCCGGTGATGACCACGCGCATATCAAACCTCTTTCTGTGTCTGTTGAACGAACTGCGGCAGGTGCAGGTCGAAGGGCGGGTAAACCACGCCGTTTTCGGTCACGATGGCCGTGACCAGCCGCGCCGGGGTGACGTCGAAAGCCGGGTTGCGGGCGCTGGCGTTAGCCGGCGTGACCGGACGGCCGCGCAGTTGAATCGCAAGCACTTCTTCGGGGTCGCGCTCCTCGATGGGAATCTGCGCGCCGTGCTGCAGGCTCAGGTCCACGGTAGAGGTGGGCACGACCGGATAGAACGGCACGCCGTTGTCGTAAGCGGCCAGCGCCAGCATGTAAGTGCCGATTTTGTTGGCCACATCGCCGTTGCGGGCCACGCGGTCGGCGCCTACGAACACCTTTTGCACCTGGCCGGTGCGGAGGAAGTAGCCCGCGGCGTTGTCGCTGATGATGTCGTAGGGAATGCCGTACTGCTCCAGTTCCCAGGCGGTCAGGCGGGCGCCTTGCAGGCGGGGGCGGGTTTCGTCCACCAGCACATGGATGCGCTTGCCCTGCTCGTGGGCTGTGCGGATGACGCCGAGCGCCGTGCCCCAATCCACCGTGGCCAGCGCGCCGGTGTTGCAGTGATGGATGATGGTGTCGCCGTCGGCGATCAGGGCCGCGCCGTGCTCGGCCATGCGCTTGTTGATGGCGACGTCCTCGTCGGCGATGCGCTGGGCTTCGGCCAGCAGCCGCTGGCGCAGTTTGTCGGGCGTGCCCACGCAGGCGCGGGCAACGCGCATCATGCGCTCCAGCGCCCACTGGAGGTTGACCGCGGTGGGGCGCGCCTGGGCAAGCACCTC
>JALSPT010000239.1 GCA_026985785.1 Anaerolineales bacterium | reverse complement strand
AAAAAAACATCGGTGCCCATCGGTGCCATCGGTGGATGATCCCTGCCCAATCTGCGGTTCAGACCTTCGCTGCATCCCGCAGCGCCTCGGCCTTGTTGGTGTGTTCCCACGGCAGGTCGAGGTCGTCGCGTCCGAAGTGCCCGTAGGCGGCCACCTGGCGGTAGATGGGGCGGCGCAAATCCAAATCGCGAATGATCGCGCCGGGGCGCAGGTCGAAGTGCTGCTGCACCAGTTCGGCAATCTTCTCGTCAGGGATGCGTCCGGTGCCGAAGGTTTCCACACTCACCGAAACCGGCCTGGCGACGCCGATGGCATAAGCGACTTGGATTTCGCAGCGATCGGCCAGGCCGGCAGCGACGATGTTCTTCGCCACCCAGCGGGCGGCGTAGGCTGCCGAGCGGTCCACCTTCGTCGGGTCTTTGCCGCTGAACGCGCCGCCGCCGTGCCGCCCCATCCCGCCGTAGGTATCGACGATGATCTTGCGGCCTGTCATCCCGGCGTCGCCCATCGGGCCGCCGACCACGAAGCGCCCGGTGGGGTTGATCAGGTAGCGGATGTCGCCGTCCACCAGTTCAGGGGGGATGATGGGCTTGATGATTTCCTCGATGATGCCCTCTTCCAGGTCGGCGCGGCTGACGTCGGGCGCGTGCTGGGTGCTGACGAGCACAGTATGTACCCGCTTGGGCTTGCCGTAGGCGTATTCCACGGTGACCTGGCTTTTGCCGTCGGGGCGCAACCAGGGAAGGATGCCTTGCTTGCGGGCTTCGGCGAGGCGGCGGGTGAGTTTGTGCGCCAGGTAAATGGGCATCGGCATCAGGACGTCGGTTTCGTTGCAGGCATAGCCGAACATCATGCCCTGGTCGCCTGCGCCGACGGCCTCGATTTCGGCCTCGGTCATCTCGCCGGTTTTGGCTTCCAGGGCTTTGTCCACGCCCATGGCAATGTCGCCCGATTGCTTGGCGATGGCGACCAGCACACCGCTGGTATCGGCGTCGAAGCCGGTTTCGCTGCCGGTGTAGCCAATTTCCCGAATGACCTCGCGCGCCAGGTCGTTGAAGTTGACGTGCGCCTGGCTGGTGATTTCGCCAAACAGCATCACGAAGCCGGTTTTGGTCGCGGTTTCGCAGGCCACGCGGGCGTAAGGGTCTTGCGCCAGGAAAGCATCGAGGACGGCGTCGCTGATCTGGTCGCACATTTTGTCGGGATGGCCTTCGGTGACCGATTCCGAGGTGAACAGCAGGGAAGGGGATTGCATGAAAGTGGTGCTCATGGTGCCTCCTTGGAAATTTACGCGGCAGCGAGAGGCATAAAAAATGCCCTTTCGCTGGAACGAAAGGGCAAGAGGCATCCCAAAAGGGCTGCGCGGCTGCCCTCTCATCTTCCAGAACATCCGTCTGCCGGAATTGGCACCTTGAGCGTTGCGGCCTGCCGTTTGCCCCCTGGCAGGGCGGCGCAGGCTCAGGTTGCCGAGGCTTCACAGGGCCGGTCCCTCCACCTCTCTGGATAAGAGTGCCGCGTATG
>JALSPT010000238.1 GCA_026985785.1 Anaerolineales bacterium | reverse complement strand
CTCACCGTGGTGGCCGTGCTCGGCTGGTACGGCCTGCGCGGGCTGCCCGATTTCGGCTACCGCCTTACCCCGCGCTGGAAAGACCTCGGCATCGCGCTGGTCGCCACCGCCGCCTTCGCGGTCATCGTCATCCCCGTAGGGCTGGCCATCCACTTCCTCACCTTCCCGCCCTCACACACGCCCACGCTGATGGGCGTCGCGGCGCACTTCGTCGGCCTGTTCCTCACCGTGGCGCTGCCCGAGGAGATCTTCTTCCGCGGCATCCTGCTCCACGGCCTCGACCAGATGACCCAACGCCGCGGTTGGACGCTCCTCCTCGTCTCGCTGGCTTTCGGCCTGATGCACTGGAACAACGCCCACGGCCTGGCAACGCAAATTGCCTACGTTGCCCTGGCCACGCTGGGAGGTGCATTCTACGGCTGGGCTTACCGCAAAAGCGGCAACAACCTGCTCGCCGCCGCGTTGACTCATACGCTGGTCGATCTGATTTGGAGCGTGGGTTTCCACTAAACAGTACAAGCAAGCCCTCCACGTTGCGCCTCGGCGCTGGCAACCCAATGCGCTCCTTGCCTTCCAGCCATCGATCAAGGGAGGTGACTCATGTTCCCAACCATTTTCCTCCTCACCGCCTACTTCCTTTTTCTCTTCCAACTGCTGACCGAATTCGTTGCCGCCATCTACGCTTTTGGCTTGCTGGGCACCAGCATCCCACCGGAAATGGGCATGGTGGTGCTGCTGCTCAGCCCCCTCGCGCTGCTGATTTGGCGCAAACTGCCGCGCCGCCTGCTCCTCGCCCTGCTGCTTTTCATGGCCTTCGCGCGGCTGATCACGCCGTGGCTGCCGACGCGCGGGGTGCTGTGGGCAGCCGGGCTGGGCAGCGCCGCCGCGCTGTTAGCGTTGCCTTTGCTCTTGCGCCGCACACCACCGGACGCCGCCGAGATGGGGCTGGCCACCGCCGTGGCGTTGCTGACCTTTTTCCGCGCCCTGGGGAGCGGCGTCGACGTCTCGCTTGACGGCTCATGGCTCAATACCTTCGTTTGGTGGCTGGCCATTCTCAGCAACGTCGCCTGGAAATGGCGCGACATCGCTGCCGAGTTGGTGAACGAGCCCCCCCAGCACACCACAACGCCTGAGAAAGGCGCACTCCTGCTGGATGCGTTGGGCATCGCCTCGGTGCTCTTCTTGCTCTCCGCGGCTTTCGTCGCGCCGGCAGTCCTCGCTCGCTGGGCCGATTGGCAGCCCATATGGGCTTACGGCATCGAGGCCATGGCGCTGGCCGCCTTTGGGGCGAGCCTTTTCCGCCGCCGGACGCTGCCCACGCGGCGCGACCTGACCATCATGCTGGCTGTCTTCACGCTGTTGCTCGGCGGCGGCATCGCCCGGCTGCAAACCCATTTTCCCGCCGACCTCTCAGCCTACCCCCTTCTTCGTCCGCAGGCTGGCTTTCCCTGGGAATTGATGCTGGCCGTGCTCTTCTTTCCCCTCCTGTTCACCGCTTTTGGCTATTTGCACCACGATTTGCGCGCCC
>JALSPT010000237.1 GCA_026985785.1 Anaerolineales bacterium | reverse complement strand
CGTGAGATGGAGCGGGAAATTCAGCGTGAACTCCGTCGGTATTGAGCGTATCCCTTCCTCGATTGGCGCCATCAACCGCCTGCCTGAGGCCGAAAAGCGGGCGATTTATCTCCGTACCGTGCCTGCTGCCTTGTTGGAGCGTTTCGGCCTCAACCCTTATCTGGTGGATGCCGAAGGCCGTCCGCTGTTTACCCTGCGCGCGCCGGCGGGCGCAGCCACGGTGGAACTGGCCGTGTACCATCGCTATGGCTTCCCCGATCCGGTGCTGTACGCGCACTTGGCCGATTCGCTCAGCGGCCATCTCCACATTCTGCTTTACATCATCAACGATCCTGATGCCCCGCGCTTCGACGTCGATCGCACGCCGGACGGAAAGCCGACCCGTTTCGGCACCCTGCGCCGCAACCTGGAAGCCGAAATGGCCGCCATGCGGGCCGGTTTGGCGCCGGGGCAAATTCGCCGAGGGCTGAGGATGCTGCCCCATGCCATTGTCACCTTTGAGCAATTCGTCCTTGCGATGGGGTATCGGATGTATTTTGCCGAGCCGCTGTACTATCACAATGCCGTGCTGTTCGAGCGGTATGGCTTTGGCTACCAGCGCGGCCGCGCGCTGATGGAGCGTATCAACCGCGGGTTTGCCGCTGGAGGCGACCTGCGGGCCCGGCTGGATGGCAGTACGCCTTTCCGTCAGCCCGAGGCCGCTGACAGCATTCGCTTGCGCTCTTGGGCAATCCATGACGGCATCCTGGGCATGCCCTTTACCGGGGTGACCATGTACAAGCGGGTAGGGCAGCGCTCTCAGTTGAAAACCGGTGCTGAGAGTATCCCCTGGTAGTTTTTCTCGAGGTGTCTCATGGCTGCTTTGTACGACCTGATTTCTCGCGTCCGCCGCAATCACGGCCTGGAACATGCCACCATCCACCTGCTTTCGCAGCGTTACCCGCACACTTTTTTGGCCGGGCACTCCGATCCGGAGGGTTTTTGGCTCTTGGGCGACGTGCCCACCGAGGCGGTGGAGGAGGCTGTGCATTCGGCCTTGCAGCGGCTGCGTAACGGGGAACACAACCTGGCCATTCATCCCGGCTGCGGCACCAACTACTTGGTATCGGGTGGGCTGGCTGCCCTGGCCGGTGCGGTGGGGATGGGGGGCGCTGGGCGTCGGTGGCGCGAGCGCCTCGACCGGCTGCCGTTGGTGCTCATGCTGGGCACCGTGGCGTTGATGTTTTCCCAGCCGTTGGGGTATTGGCTGCAGGAGAAAGTGACCACCGATGGCGTGCCCGGCGACCTGGAAATCGTGGAGATTGTCCCCACCCGCCGCGGCCGCGTGCAGGCGCATCGCATCGTGACCCGCGGGTGAGGCGATGGGTAAACCCAAGCCGCGCGTGTACCTCTTGCACGGCAACGATGCCGTGGCCCGGCGGAAGACGCTGGAGCGCCTGCGCGCCAGGATGGGCAGCGCCGAAGAGGCCATGCTCGATGATGTGCGCCTGAAGGGGGAGCGCATCACTTTGTCCCAATTGCACGACGCCGTGCTGACCGTCCC
>JALSPT010000236.1 GCA_026985785.1 Anaerolineales bacterium | reverse complement strand
CGCGTCGGCTTCGACGCCGCGGGCGGCGGCCAGGGCATGCAAGGCCGTGCGATGGGCATCGCTGCCGGTAGCCAGCACCCAGGCCGTGCCGAAACGCTGCGGCGCGACCGCGATCAGGTGTACCGGCAGGCCATCGGCTAAGGTGATCTCGGCTTCCCAACGGGCAGGGATGGACAATCTCTCCCCACCCCCCATCCCCCTCCCCTCCCTTAGTAAGGGAGGGGAGGGGGAGCCGAGCCGCTGGGCGGCGAGGCGGGGGAGGGGTGAGATCTCATGGTGTAAAGGCGCGACTGACTGCGCCGCCCCCAATAATTCCAGCGCCTCGGCCAGTACCTCTTCCGGGGCTTCGGCGGCGAGGAGCAAATCCAGGTCGCCCACCAGCGCCCGCCCACGGCGCACGCTCCCCGCCACTTCCACCCGCGCCACGCCGGGCAAGGCGGTCAGGCGAGCCGCGAGGTGGCGCGCCAGCGGATGGGCTTCGCCCAGCAGAAAACCCTGCGGCAGCGCCCGCTGCTGGGCAATGCCATCCAAAATCCGCTGCTCGCTCTTGGGGCCAAAACCGGCCACCGCCCGCAGACGCCCGGCGCGAGCCGCCGCTTCCAGGTCGTCTACCGTGGCAATGCCCAATTCCTGCCACAGGCGGCGCACTTTTTTCGGCCCCAGCCCCGGCACGGCCAGCACCTCCAACAGGCTGGGCGGCACTTCGGCTTCCAGCCGTTCCAAAAAAGCCAGATGACCGGTACGCAAATATTCGTCGATTTTCTTCGCGATCGCATCGCCCACGCCGGGGATGGCGGTCAACTGCCCGGCTTTCCACAACTCGGTCACGGGCACTTCCAGCGCGGCAATGGCCTCCGCGGCGCGGCGGTAGGCGCGCACCTTGTAGGCGCTTTCGCCTTTGAGTTCCAGCAAGCGCACAATGCGCTCGAAAAGGGCAACCAGGCGGGCATTCATGGGGTAATTTTACCCGACGGGGCGGTTTTTTCCACCACCCAAAAGTGGGAAAGGCCGAACCAGCGCAGCGGCGTGCGTTCCAGGGCTTGCAGCAAGCCGCGCAGCAACCGCCCCAGGCGCGGGTAGCGGGCGATGACGTTGTCGTAGGCGCCGAAAATCACCGTGCGGTGGACGAAGCGCACCGGCAGGCCGGCGAACAGGCGCTCCAGGTCGCCGCGGGTGTAGATGCGCACATGGGGGGCGAGGCGGTCGCGCAGGCGGCGGGGCAGGTAGTTGACCAGCGGCTTGTTACCAAAAGAGTAGCGCCCCCGCCAGTAGATACCGTGGGTTTCGAAAGGATAGCCGCGATTGGGGCAAAAGAGCACGATGCGCCCGCCGGGCTTGAGGGCGCGCACCATTTCGCGCACCGCAGCACGGTCGTCGGCGACGTGTTCGATGACTTCGTGGCTGAGGATCAGGTCGAAGGTCGCCTCGGGGAAGGGCAGCGCCTCACCGGCGGCGTTGACGATGTGCGGGCTGCGCTGGCGGGCGGTGCGGGCGCGGGGGAAGTCGTATTCCAGCCCAACGACCGTGCCACCGTAGGCGGCCAGTTT
>JALSPT010000235.1 GCA_026985785.1 Anaerolineales bacterium | reverse complement strand
GGAATACGACCAGTCGGTGCGGCGCTTCCACCGCATTCTGGAAGCCTTGGGCATCGAAGCCGCGCTGCGCGAGGCCGGTGTGCAGGAAGGCGATACGGTGTTCATCGGCGATTACGAACTGGAATGGCGCGAGGAGGCTTCCCTGTGAGTCGCCCGCAACGGATTGGCGTCTTTGGCGGGACATTCGACCCGCCTCACCTCGGCCACCTCATCCTGGCCGCCGAGGCGCACTTTCAACTCGGCCTCGACAAAGTGCTCTGGGTGCTCACCCCCGACCCACCGCACAAACGGAACATGCCCCACACCCCCTGGCCGCGACGCGCCGCGATGGTGCTGGCTGCCATTGGCGACAACCCCGCTTTTGAACTCAGCACGGTGGACATCGAGCGCCCCGGCCCGCATTACGCCGTGGACACCATGCGCCTCCTGCGGGCTTCCCAACCCCATGCCCAGTGGGTGTACCTGATGGGCGGCGATTCCCTCCACGGCCTGCCCACCTGGCACCGCGTGCGCGAGTTCCTCGACCTGTGCGACGAACTCGGCATCATGCGCCGGCCGGGCGACGAGATTGACCTCACCATCGTAGAAGCCTGCCTGCCGGGCGTGGTGAGCAAGGTGCGCTTCGTCCATGCGCCGCTGCTGCAAATCGCGGCCCGCGAACTGCGGGAACGCGCCGCCAAAGGCGCGCCCATCCGCTATTACCTGCCGGAAGCCGTGTACGCCCTCATTCGGGAATGGCGGCTTTATCGCTAATCTGTCACCCTCCCTCGACGGAGGCTACTCATGAAACACTTTCTTCTTCGTCTGGTCGTCAACGCCATTGCCCTCTACGCCGCCGTCAAGATCGTGCCGGGTGTACATCCCCAAAGCACGCACTGGTATGCTTACCTCTGGCTGGCGCTGATCTTTGGGGTGGTGAATGCGTTGCTGCGCCCGTTGCTCAAGGTGCTGACCTGCCCCCTGATTGTGTTGACTTTGGGGCTGTTTACCCTGGTGATCAATGCCTTGATGTTCGCTCTCGCGGGGTGGATTGGTGCCCACTTTGGGGTGGGCTTTACGGTGGATGGCTTTTGGGCTGCTTTTTGGGGTAGTGTCGTCACCAGCCTGGTCGCCATCGCCTTGGGGCTGTGTGTGAAGGAGAAAAAGGTAACCCGCCGCAAGGTTGAGGTCGTGGTCGCGGAGGATGACTGACATGCAATCCCGAAAGGTGCGCTGGCTGGCTTTTCTGTTGGCGATAGCGGTGGGCGTGGGGCTGGGCCTGTACTATGGCTGGGTGGTGAGCCCGGTGGCGTACGTGGATACTGCCCCCAACACGCTGCGGGAAGATTACAAAGCCGACTATGTGCTCATGGTGGCCGAGGCGTATCAAGGCGACGGTGACCTGGCCTCTGCCCGGCGCAGCCTGGCGTTGCTGGGCGGCGAGCCGGTGAAGGCAGTGGAAGAGGCCATTGCTTTTGGCAGCGCCCACGGCTACGCCTCGCAAGATTTGTACGTCATGCAGCAACTGTTGATGGCCCTGCAATCCCGCCCGGTGGAGAATGCGCCATGAG
>JALSPT010000234.1 GCA_026985785.1 Anaerolineales bacterium | reverse complement strand
CCATCCTCCCCCCACAGCGGCAGCCGTGCTATAATCACCCCCGTTGCACTGCACATTTTCCGGCTGGAGGTCGTTCCATGTATAAAACGCACACCTGCGGCGAACTACGCGCCGAACACGTCGGGCAGGAAGTCGCCCTGGCAGGCTGGGTACACCGCCGCCGCGACCACGGCGGCGTAACCTTCATTGACCTGCGCGATCGCTTCGGCCTGGTGCAGGTCGTGGCCGACGAAGCCACCCACCCCGAAGCCCACCGCGCCCTGGAAGCCGCCCGCAACGAATGGGTGCTGCAAGTCAAGGGCAAAGTCCGCCGCCGCCCGGCAGGCTCGGAAAACCCCAACCTGCCCACCGGCGAAATCGAAGTCGAAGTCTTCCAGGTGCAGGTGCTCAACCCCGCCAAACCTACCCCCTTCACCATCAACAAAGACGACGGCGTGGACGAGCACATCCGCCTGAAATACCGCTACCTCGACCTGCGCCGCGAAACCATGCGCCGCAACATCGAACTGCGCCATCGGGTGGTCAAATTCATCCGCGACTACCTCGACCGCCACGGCTTTTTGGAAATCGAAACCCCCATCCTCTTCAAATCGACCCCCGAAGGCGCGCGCGACTACCTGGTGCCTTCCCGCGTGCACCCCGGCGAATTTTACGCCCTGCCGCAATCGCCCCAGCAACTCAAGCAACTGCTGATGGTGGGCGGCATCGAACGCTACTTCCAACTCGCCCGCTGCTTCCGCGACGAAGACCTGCGCGGCGACCGCCAGCCGGAATTTACCCAACTCGATCTGGAAATGTCCTTCGTCGACCGCCGCGAAGACGTCATGGACCTCATCGAAGGGCTGATGACCGAACTGGTGCGCACCGTCGCCCCGCACAAGCGCCTGCTGCAATCGCCCTTCCCCCGCATTGCTTACCAGGAAGCCCTCGACCGCTTCGGCACCGACCACCCCGACCTGCGCTTCGGCCTGGAAATCCAGGACATTGGCGACCTCGCCGCCCAAAGCAACTTCAGGGTCTTCACCCAGGCGCTGGAACACGGCGGGCTGGTGCGCGGCATCAACGCCAAAGGGCTGGGCAGCCTCTCCCGCCGGGAAGTGGACGCCCTCACCGACTTCGTCAAGCAGTTCGATGCCAAAGGGCTGGCCTATTTCTACGTCGAAGAAAGCGGCTTCCGCTCGCCGATCACCAAATTCTTCTCGCCCGACACCCTGAACGCCATCGGCCAGCGGATGCAGGCCGAACCCGGCGACCTGCTGCTCTTCGTCGCCGACCGCAACCCCGACATCGTGCACGACGCCTTGGGGCGCCTGCGCATCCACATCGCCGACCGCCTTGGCCTGCGCGACCCCGACGTCCTCGCCTTCGCCTGGATCATCGATTTCCCGTGGGCTTTCTGGGACGAGGAAGAGCAGCGCTGGGACCCCAGCCAGCACCCCTTCACCATGCCCATGCCCGAAGACCTGCCCCTGCTGGAAACCGACCCCGGCAAGATGCGCGGCGCGCAGTACGACCTGGTGCTCAACAACTACGAAGTCGCCGGCGGCTCCAT
>JALSPT010000233.1 GCA_026985785.1 Anaerolineales bacterium | reverse complement strand
ACCACGCCGTTGGTGCCGGAGGGCGTGGACGAGGCTGCCGTGCGTCGCCGCTTGTTGCAGGAATACAACATCGAAATTGCCGCCGGGTTTGGCCCGCTGAAGGGAAAAATCTGGCGCATCGGCTTGATGGGTTTCAGCAGCCGCCGGGAGAACGTCCTGCTGTTGCTGGCGGCGTTGGCCGAGATTTTAGGCTGAAAGGGGACGTTTTGCAGCCTGGGGTGCTTTGCGGGCGTTCCGTGTAGGTCGGCTACCTTCAGGGCGCCAAGAAGGTGCTCAGCAAGGGGTGGGTTTGCTCCGGCTGTTCCAAATGGGGCATGTGCCCGGCTTCGGGGATGATCTTGACGCTCACGTGGCGGATGAGGCCTTGGAGCGTTTGGGCCTGCGTGGGGGGCACGGTGCGGTCTTCCTGCCCCCAGATGGCCAGCACCGGCAGCAGGGCTTTGTCCAACTGGCGGAAGGTCGCCGTGTGATCGCCCAACATGCCCTCGCGGACGCTCATGTGGAGGGCGTGGAAGAAGCCGTTGTCCATCAAGGCGCGGTAGCGGGCTGGCATGGAAGAGGGCATCCGCTCGCGGCGGTAGAAGTCATCGGCGATACTCTCGCTGAGTATTTTGCGCCCCCACAGGCGCAGCGCCCATTCACCGAGATGGGGAATGGCGAGCACCCGGTCCCGCCATGAGGAAGCCACCCCGCTCACGACCGGGCCGATGAGGGCCAGTGCTCTCGTTCGGTGGGGATAGCGGGCAGCGAATGTCGCCGCGATGGGCCCGCCCATGGAAAGCCCCACCACTCCTACGGCTCCCCGGAGGGGGATGGCGTCCAACAGGGCGGCCAGTTGTTCGACGTAGCAATCCAGGCCATAGGAGCAATCCGGCGGGCGCGCCGAGCGCCCCCGCCCGTACAGATCGTAGCGCAGCACCCGGAAGCCCACGCCCGCCAGGTGCTCGAAAGTGCCATCCCATACGCAGGCGGGTAAGGAAAAACCGTGGATGAGCACCACGGCAGGGCCGCGCGCCGGCCCGGCCAGTTGATACCAGGTCTTTCCCTTCGGGAGGTCGGCATAAGCGCCATTTGACGAGTAGGGGGAAGGGTTCATCATGATGCCTGCTCGCTCAGCCCCAGGAACACCCGCTCGGCGGTCAGCGGGAAGTCGTGGAACCACACGCCGGTGGCCTGCCTCACGGCGTGCATCACCGCCGGCGCGATGGGCAGGAAGGGCATTTCGCCCATGCCGCGCGCGCCATAGGGACCGCGCGGGTCGGGGTATTCCAGCACCAGCGGGCGGATGTGGTCGGGGATGTCCATCACCGTAGGGATGAGGTAGGTGGAGAGTTTGTCGGTGACCACATAGCCGTCTTGCTGGATGAAGTTTTCGGTCAGCACCCAGCCCAACGCCTGCACCACGCCGCCTTCGATTTGGCCTTCGACCTGCTGGGGGTTGACGGCGCGCCCGACGTCGTTGCCCAAGATGACGTCGCGGACGTGGATTTCGCCGGTTTCGGTGTCCACTTCCAGGGCGATGGCAGCGGCAGCGTAGCCGTAGGCAAAGTTGGGTTCGG
>JALSPT010000232.1 GCA_026985785.1 Anaerolineales bacterium | reverse complement strand
AGGTGCTGAGCAAGGCCGAGCCGAGGAAGAACCCCAGCAGCAGCCACAGGAACCAGGGCACGGTGCCCAACTGCCAGGCGGTGATGGCCGCTGTGAGCGCCAACGCGCCTGCCAATCCCCAGGCGTATGCCTCGCCGCGCCGGCTGCCGACCAGTGGGCGGAAAGTGCCGCGCAGTGGAGAATGGTTGGAGACCTCGGCCATGGGGAAATTATAGCACAGATACGGTGCCTTACCGCGTGGCTAATGGCCTTTGTCTTGCGGTGCTCCTTCCGGCTGATGCAAGACGTAATCGTAGGTCACCTCGGCCACGGCCTTCAGCATGGCGCTGGCCGAGCAGTACTTTTCCTGCGAAAGCCGAATAGCCTGTTCGACGTCTTTGGCGGCCAACGGGGCGTCGCTCCAAATTTCGTAGTGGATGTGCACTTCGGTATAGATCTGGGGGTACGCCTCCCGTCGCTTGCCGCGCACGCTCACCCGCACATCGCGCAGCGGCAGGCGCTTCTTGTGCTTCAAAATGTGCACCACGTCGGTGCCGGTGCACCCTGCCACGCTGACCAGCAGCAATTCCATCGGCGCGATGCCGGGCACGCCGTCCAGTTCGCCCATTTGCACCACACCGCCAGCCGGGTTCGAGCCGATGAACGTCAACCCTTGTCCTGTCCAGGCTGCTGTGACCTCGCGCCAACCGGCTTTGCTCATTGGGGGCCTCCTTGTCGAAAATTTGGCGGCAAGTATACCACGGGCAAACGTGCTATAATCCGACGTTGGCAACACGGGGAAGACGACAGCCCATCCCCAAAAGCCCCCTAACCGATTTGATGAGGTCCTATGCTCCGAAAACTGGTCAAAACCTTTGCCGGCGACCCCAGCCGCAAAATCATCAAGCAGTACCAACCGCTCGTGGAACGCATCAACGCGCTGGAGCCAAAATACGAAGGCTTCAGCGACGAAGCCCTGCGCGCTCAAACCGATGCCTTCCGCCGCCGCCTGGCTGCCGGTGAAACTTTGAACGACATCCTTCCCGAAGCCTTCGCCGTGGTGCGCGAGGCCAGCAAGCGCACCATCGGCCTGCGGCACTACGACGTCCAAATCATCGGCGGCGTGGTGCTGCACGAAGGCGCCGTCGCCGAGATGAAGACCGGCGAAGGTAAAACCTTGGTCGCCACGCTGCCCATCTACCTGAACGCCTTAGCCCTCAACCCCGCCTGGGAAGAAGCCGCCCGCGAGCGCTGGGGCGACGACCCCGAAAAGTGGCAGTTCCAGCCGTTGGATGGTGTGCCGGTGGGGAAGGGTGTGCACCTGGTGACCGTGAACGACTACTTAGCCCGCCGCGACGCCCGCTGGATGGCGCCGATCTACGACCTGCTCGGCCTTTCCATCGGTGTGCTGCAGATGGCCTCCCGCACCGAGCACGGCAAAAAAGCCTTCCTCATCGACCTCAGCAAAACCTCGCCCCAGGAAGACCAGCACCAGTTGCGCATGGTGCTGCGCCGCGAAGCCTACAACGCCGACATCACCTACGGCACCAACAACGAATTCGGCTTCGACTACCTGCGCGACAACATGGCCATGCGCCTGGAAGACCGGGTGCAGCGCGGCCACCCTTACGCCATCATCGACGAAATCGACAACGTCCTGATCGACGAAGCCCGCACCCCGCTGATCATCTCCGGCCCCTCCAGCGAGGCCGCCGAATGGTACCGCATCATGGCGGGCATCGTGCGCACCCTCAAGGCCGAAGAGGATGTGGAAATCAACGAGCGCGACCGCACCGTGACCCTCACCGACGCGGGCGAAGCCAAAGTGGAAGAGCGCCTGGGCGAGCCGCTGCGCGACCCCGAGCGCCCCGAAGACCTCACCCCCCGCCAGGAACAACTGTGGGGCTATCTTGAACAAGCCTTGCGGGCGCAGTTCCTGTTCAAGAAGAACAAGGACTACCTCGTCCAGGGTGGAAAAGTCATCATCATCGACGAACACACCGGTCGCCTGATGCCGGGCCGCCGCTGGTCCGATGGCCTGCATCAGGCCGTGGAGGCCAAAGAGGGCGTTCGCATCCAACCCGAAAACGTCACCTACGCCACCATCACCATCCAGAACTACTTCCGCATGTACGAAAAACTGGCCGGTATGACGGGCACCGCGGCCACGGAATCCGAAGAATTCCACGAGATTTACGATCTGGAAGTCAAGGTCATCCCCACCAACCTGGAATACCGCGCCAACGGCCCCCATCCCGACCTGCAGGCGTTGGAAGCCACCGACGAGGAAGGCTATCGCTACACTTATTATGCCGACCGCAACGACCCCGAACAGAAGCCGATTTACTACAAACGTAAGGATTACCACGACGTCATCTACCGCACGCAGGAAGCCAAATTCCGCGCCGTGGTGCGCGAAATCCTGCGTTTTCACACCCAGGGGCGGCCTCTGCTGGTGGGCACCACCTCGGTGGAACTTTCGGAACACCTCTCCCGCCGCCTGAGCGCCCAGATGGTGCGCCGCCTGGCGCAGGTGCTGCTGCTGCGCGACGCCTTCTTGGAAGCCCGCGGCGAGGCCGAAGGCATCATGCACCCCGAACTTCAGCCCCTTTACAAGCCGCTGGAGCAAATCAAAGACGGCGACCTGCGCGCCTTCATTCGCGAGCACAACCTCAGCCTGCCCCTCAACCCCGAAAAGCCCGAAAACCTGGAACGCCTGAAGCCCCTGCTTTACCCCACCCCCACCGAGCAAAGCCGTTGGGAGGCGGCGCGGGAGCGGCTGGCCGAGGTGCTGCGGACTGGCGTGCCCCACCAGGTGCTCAACGCCCGCAAACATGCCGAGGAAAGTCAGATCATCGCCGGCGCGGGTGCTTACGGCGCCGTGACCATCGCCACCAACATGGCCGGGCGCGGCGTGGACATTAAACTGGGCGGCGAACTGGCCGAGGAAATCCGCGCCGCCGTGGTGCGGGTGCTCAAACGCGCCGGCTATGACGACCCCTATGACATGAACCCCGACGAGCAATACCGGGCTTTGCAGGCGCTCTCGCCGGAGCAATACGGCATCTACGACGCCGAGATCCGCTATTTCCTCGATTATGTCGAAAAGATGCACCAGGTGCGGGCGCTGGGCGGCCTGCACGTCATCGGCTCCGAGCGGCACGAATCGCGGCGCATCGACAACCAGTTGCGCGGGCGCGCCGCCCGCCAAGGCGACCCCGGCTCCTCGCGCTTCTTTCTCTCGTTGGAAGACGAACTCGTGCGGCGCTTCGGCGGCGATCAACTCGATGGCATCATGCGCCGCTTCCGCATGGACGACATGGTGCCGCTGGAGCACGCCCTGGTCAACCGCGTCATCGAGCAGGCGCAAACCCGCGTCGAGGGCTACAACTTCGACCAGCGCAAGCATACCTTGGAATATGACGACGTCCTCAACCAGCAGCGCGCCCAGATCTACGCCCAGCGCGACCGCATCTTCACCAAGGACGACCTGAGCGAAGACGTCGCCGAACTGCTACGCCAGGAAATCGAGCGCCGTGTGCCCGAGGCGCTGGCGCAGGACGAGGGGCCGTGGACGCTCCTGGCTTATCTGGAAGATATCCAACCCACCCTCCCCCTGCGCCGCGGGTATTACCCCTCTTTCACCCTCCAATTGTTGCTCGACGCCCTGCCGGAAGCGGCTTTTGCCACGCCCGAAGGCGCGCGGCAGGCCTTGCTGGCACTGGCCACCGAAGCCATCGAGGCCGAACACGAGCACATCCGTCGCTATCTGCAGCGCCGCTGGGATGCGCTGCTGGATGCTTATCAGACCACGCTCGACGAGCGCCTCGAAGCCCTGCATACCTTTACCGATAACCTCGATGCGCTTTGGGAAGAAGCCCAGGGCCAGCCTCAGGCGCTGCGGAGCGAACTGGCCGCGCTGGTGCGGGTGCCGTTGAAAACCACACCTGCCGACATCCGCCGCTGGGTGGAAGATCCCGACGCGGCTTACGATGAACTCCAGGCCGCGGTGGAGGACTTCCTGCTCAACCGCACCGTGCGGCAGATGCTGTTCGTCGCCAATCGCACCGTGGGCGACTTGGACCTCAGACTCGACGCCCTGGTCTCTCGCGAGACCTGGGATGACATCCTAAACGACCTCAACGCCGCCGTGGAGCGTCTGCTGGCAGAGCGCAAGACCCGCCTGCTGGGCAACGAGCAAACGCCTGGCCAGGTACCCCGTGATATTCAGCAATATGTGGAGCGCATGGCCGACCGCTTCGCCCCTCGGAAGGACGGCGAGCGCGGCTTGAACGAAGACGACATGGTGGCTTTGATGCTTGCCATTCAGCAGGGCACGCGCACGGTCTTCGACCGCAAAACCCACCGCCGCCAACAGGTGCGCATCACCCGCTTCCAATACATCTACACCGCCGCCCATCGGCTGGAAGGGCAGCCGACCGAGAAAGTCACCGCCGACGTGCTGGAGCACCTGCGCGGCGCGGAGGAAGCCATCCAGTGGAATCTGGGCGAGGAGGAATTCATCCGCCTGCACGATGTGCCGCCCGTATCGTTGGGCACGCGTGCCCAGCGCGGTTTGCGGCGGGCGTTGGGTGACGAGATTTTCGAGCAGCACAAAAACACCCCGCTGGGGCAGTTCCCCACGGATTTGCACGACGCGCTACAATTCGAGTTGGGGCGACAGGTGCTCACCGAGCGTTATCGTGCCTTGTTGCTCCAGGTGATTTCTGGGGCTTGGGTGGAATACCTGACGAAAATCGAAGCCCTGCGCATCGCCATCGGCCTGGAAGCCTTTGCCCAGCGCGACCCGTTGGTGCAATACAAGGGCAAAGCCCACGAACTCTTCCAGGAACTGATGCGCGACATCCGCGCCGGGGTGATTGGCCGCATGTTCACCTTTCAGACCGAGGGAGGCGTCGAGGTGAGCAGCGCCCCTCGGCAGGCGAAGGCCGTCCAGAGCCAATCTCCCGGCGGAGCGGCGGACGAACCCGTCGACAGCCCCAAAAAGAAAAAGAGGAAGCGTCGCAGGAAACGCAAATGATGGATTTCTCCGCCTTGCCCAAGGCCGAGTTGCACCGCCATCTGGAAGGGTCGCTGCGCCTGCGCTCCCTCTTCGAGATTGCACGCGCCGAACAACTCACCCTGCCCGCCCCCACCGCCGAGCACTTTCGCGCCCTGGTACAGGTGCGCCAGCACGAGCCCTTCACCGCCGAAAACTTCCTCTCCAAATTCCGCGTCCTGCGGCTGTTCTACCGCTCGCCCGAAATCATCCAGCGCTTGACCGCCGAAGTGGTGGCCGACGCCGCCGCCGACAACATCCGCTACTTGGAATTGCGTTTCACCCCCGTGGCGCTCACCCGCGCGCGGGGGTTCTCGCTCTACGAAGTGATGGACTGGGTCACGACCAGCGCCCACGAAGCCGCCCGGCAGCACGGCGTGGTGCTGGGGCTGATCGTCAGCGTCAACCGCCACGAACCGCCGGGGTTGGCCGCGGAAGTCGCCGAACTGGCCGCCTCGTTCCGCACGCGGGGCGTGGTGGGCCTCGACCTTGCTGGCGACGAAAGCCGCTACCCTGCCGCCCCCTTCGCGCCCATCTTTCGGGAAGCCCGCCAGGCCGGGCTGCACATCACCGTACACGCCGGCGAATGGGGGCCGGCGGCTAACGTGGCGGAAGCCATCGAAAGCCTGCACGCCGAGCGCATCGGCCACGGCATCCGCGTGCTGGAAGACCCCCACGCGATGGCATTAGCCCGGGAACGCGGCGTAGCCTTCGAAGTGTGCCCTACCAGCAACTATCAAAGCGGCGTGGTGCCCACGCTGCGAGAACACCCCCTGCCAAAGATGCTGGCCGCCGGGCTGCGCGTCACCCTCAACACCGATGACCCCAGCATTTCGGGCATCGACCTGAGCCACGAATTCCGCCTGGCGCACGAAGTCATGGGAATCGGGCGGAACGGCCTTCGGCAAATGACCCTCACCGCGCTGGATGCCGCCTTCCTGAGCAGCGGGCACCGCGCCGCGCTTCGTCAGGCCTTCCACAAAGCATGGCAGGATGCGGGGGAGACGCCGCCCTAAGCCGCAGATTCTGGTATAGGGGTGCGGCAGTGCCGCGCCCTTTCGGCCAGGGCAAGGCGGCGCCTTGCCTCTACAAAAGCGGCACGTAAACCGCAGATTTCGCAGATGGCGCAGATTTTGGATGTAGGGGCGCGGCGACGCCGCGCCCTTTTGGCGCGCGGCGACCCTGGCGTGAGCGAAGGCGAAGGCTTGTCGCCGCTTCGAAAGCGGCACCCAGGTGCCGCACTCCCAAAAGGCCCTCTTGGCGTCTTGGCGTTACTTGGCGTTCCCCAGCAACCCCTCTTCCTCCATCCACGAGCGCAGTTGCTCGTAAAAGGTGTCGGGAAAGCGGTCGGGATGCCTGACCCAGACCCCGAGTTCGTCGAGCAGGCACACCGGCGGGCGGGGGTGGGCGCGCAGTGCGGCTTTCACGGCCTCGCCCAGAGGGGCGTCCGCGGGCGCATGTTCCAGTTCACCAAGGAGATGGCGAAAAAAGGCCTCCGGCGAGGTCATGCCCGCGGCGTCACAATACAGAAAGAGGTGGTTTTGCAGGTCAGGGTGGCTGCGGCCTTCCTGCTGAATGCGCTTGAGGAGGGAGGATTTGCCAATGCGCTTCTCGCCGTAGATGTTGACGTGTTGAGGCTGGCCAAAGGGCAACTGGCCAAGGGCGGTAAAGACCTGTGCCAGTTCCCTGCGCCGCCCGACGAAATAGCGCGGCTCCACCGCGCCGCCGTAGTAGAAGGGGTTGGGCATGACAACCTCCGTAGGGGTCATAGGGGTTCACCGTGGGCCGGCAGCGGGGGCTTCCCCCAGCCACTGCACGAAATCGGCGCTCACCTGCCGGGCGCGGCGGTAGAGCCGCTGATCGCCGGTCCAAAACGGCGCGCCCAAACGCTCGGCCAGGGCAAGGTAAGCGGCGTCGTAGGCTTTGGATTGGCCCAGGCGGGTGGCCCAACGGTAAGCAGCCTCCGCCAGCCCCGCATCTGCCGGTACAATGTCATCGGGCAAGCGAAAAAGCTGTTCCAAAATAGTCAGGGCTGCCGGCTCTGGGAAGCGCCTGGTCACGGCGATCTTGTGGATGGTGCTGGTGACCTCGTACACCCACAACGCAGGCACGATGATGGCATCCAATTGCTCCAGCAAGTGCCTCGCCATCCGGGCAGCACTCGGCGAGGCGAGGGGAATGGCCGCCCAAATGGCCACGTTGG
>JALSPT010000231.1 GCA_026985785.1 Anaerolineales bacterium | reverse complement strand
CTGCTTCGGCGGCTGCGGCTACTACGTTTGACTTTTTACCTTCGTTGACTGACAAATCTCATCAAGTCAAGAGGGCTTCCGTGTTTGACCTCTCCCTACCCCCGCTTCGGCATCGCCGTAGCGACGCTCATCGGGGGATAGGAGAGATTGGCGGATGGACAGCGTTTTGTCAGTCGATCAGCTTTTTACCGCATTTGTCAGCCCGCCTCGCAGTGACACACTTGCAGGGATTTTTCGGATAGATACTAAGTGTCTTCCCCCGTCCAGGTGAATGATTTCCCCTGTGATGTAGGCCGGCCCGGCCAGCAGGAAGAGCAGGGTTTGGCCGAGTTCTTCTGCGGTTGCCCAGCGGGAAACCGGCGTGGCGTGGAGCACTTTGGGCGCCGGCTGGCCGTCGGCGGGCGGCAGCACCGCGCCCAAGGCGATGCCGTTGACCGTGATGCGCGGGGCCAGCGCCACGGCCAAGGATTGGGTGAGCGCGGCTAAGGCGGCTTTGCTGATGGTGTAGGGCAGATGGTCGGGGCCGGGGCGCAAGGCGCGCCAGTCGAGGATGTTGACGATGCGCCCGCGGGCTTCTTCTTCAGCCAGCAGGCGGCGGGCGAAGGCCTGGCTGAGCAGGAAGGGCGCGGTCAGGTTGATGCGCAAGTGGCGCTCCCAGGCGGCCAGGTCGGTGGTTTCCCAGGTGAGGTTTTCGAAGATGGCCGCGTTGTTGACCAGCGCGGTCAGCCCTCCTGCCGTTTCCCAGGCGCGCGCCACCACCTCGGCGGCCTGGGCGGGGTCGTTCAGGTCGGCCTGGAGGAGGTGGACGCTCACACCCTGGGCGCGCAATGCCGCCGCGGTGGCTTCGGCGGCGGCATGTGAGTGGCCGTAGTGCAGCACGATGTTGCCCCCTGCGGCGGCCACGGCCTCGGCCAGCATCTTGCCCACCCGCCGCGCTGCGCCGGTGATGAGCACGGTTTGGCCCTGGAGGGATTGGGAGGTTGGTGAAGGCATGGGACTTTTCAAGAGGTCTTTTAGATTTTGGAGTGCGGTGACTTGTCACCGCTTTTCAAAGCGGCATCAAGATGCCGCCCTCCAAAGATGCTGCCGCGCCGGTGACGAGCACGGTTGGGCCGGTTAAATCAAAAGCCCCGACAGGCCGCGTGAGGCCGGTCAGGGCTTCCGGGGCTAAATCCATGTGGGTTCCTCGTAGGTGCCGAACACCTCTTTGAGCACGCCCACAATTTCGCCCAAAGTGGCGTAAGCCCGCACGGCTTCCAGGATGTAGGGCATCGTGTTTTCGGTGCCCTGCGCGGCGATGCGCAGGCGGTCGAGCGTCTGGCCGACGCGCCCCTGGTCGCGCTCGGCGCGCACTTTCTTCAGCCGTGCCACCTGGCGTTTGTAGCCTTCGGGGTCCATCTCCAAGATGGGCACTTCGTAGGGCTTGTTGTCGTTGTAGATGTTTACGCCTACGATGTGACGGCGGCCTTCGTCGATTTCCTGCTGGTAGCGGTAGGCGGCCTCGGAGATTTCTTTCTGGAAGAAGCCCTTTTCGATGGCCGGCAGCACGCCCCCCAGTTCTTCGATGCGGCGGAAGTAGTCGTAAGCCTGCTTTTCCAGGCGGTTGGTCATCGCTTCGACGAAGAACGAGCCGCCCAGCGGGTCGATGGTGTTGGTCACGCCGCTTTCCTCGGCAATGATCTGCTGGGTGCGTAGCGCGATGGTGACGGCTTTTTCGGAAGGCAGCGCCAGGGCTTCGTCCAGGCTGTTGGTGTGCAGCGATTGGGTGCCGCCGAGCACCGCCGCCAGCGCCTGGATGGTGACGCGCACGACGTTGATTTCCGGCTGCTGGGCGGTGAGGGTGCAGCCCGCGGTCTGGGTGTGGAAGCGCAGTAGCCAGGAACGCGGGTTCTTTGCGCCGAAGGTCTCTTTCATCTCCCGCGCCCAGATGCGGCGGGCGGCGCGGAATTTGCCGATTTCCTCGAAAAAGTCGTTGTGGGAGTTGAAGAAGAACGACAACCGGGGTGCGAATTCGTCGATTTGCAGGCCGCGTTCCAGCGCCCAGCGGACGTATTCCATCCCGTCCGAGAGGGTGAAGGCCAGTTCTTGCGCCGCGGTGGAGCCGGCTTCGCGGATGTGGTAGCCGCTGATGCTGATGGTGTTCCACAATGGCAGGTGCTTGGAGCCGTACTCGATGGTGTCGGTCACCAGGCGCATGGAGGGCTCGGGCGGGAAGATGTATTCCTTCTGGGCGATGTATTCTTTGAGGATGTCGTTCTGGATGGTGCCGCGCAGTTCGTCCTGCCGGAAGCCTTGCTTTTCGGCGGCGGCGATGTACATCGCCCAGATGATGGCCGCGGGGGCGTTGATGGTCATGCTGGTGGAGACCTTGCCCATCGGGATGCCTTCGAACAGGCGCTCCATGTCGGCTAAGGAGGAAATGGCCACGCCGCATTTGCCGAATTCGCCCAAGGCTTCGGGGGCGTCGGTGTCGTAGCCCATCAGGGTGGGCAGGTCGAAGGCCACCGAAAGGCCGGTTTGCCCCTGCTCCAGCAGGTATTTGAAGCGCTGGTTGGTTTCCTCGGCGGTGCCGAAGCCGGCGAACATGCGCATTGTCCACACCCGCCCGCGGTACATGGTGGCGTGGATGCCGCGCGTGAAGGGGTATTCGCCGGGGAAGCCCAGGTCGCGGTCGTAATCCATCTCGGCGACGTCGTCGGGCGTGTAGAGACGTTCCACTGGCTCGGAGGAGGCGGTGACGAAATCGGCGTCGCGCTCAGGAAAGCGCTCGATGGTGCGCTTGAGGGTGGTTTCTTCCCACTGTTGCTTGTGCTGGCGGATGCGTTCCAGACTTTGGGGATCGTACATAGACATTTTGGGACTCCTGGCGAAGGGTTGGGGAAGGGAGTACCTTTATGCTCAGTATAGCACAAGCGCGGCTAAGTGGGCTTGTGGAGATAGAGCCTTTTGTCGGCCACGGCGATTAGTTCTGCTGCGGTATGTCCATCTTGTGGGTAGGTGGCGATGCCATAGGCAGCGTTTAGCGTGGTTCCCGCGGGTAAGAAATCCAGCCTGATGTGGGTGACGGCTTCCTGGATTTTGGCCATGACTCGTTGGGCGTTGTCGTACCCGGTTTCTGGCAGGATGATGAGGAACTCGTCGCCGCCGTAGCGGCCTACGAAATCGGTCTCTCGGAGATGGCGCGTTAGCAGGGAGGCAAAGGCGACGAGGGCGCGGTCGCCGTTCTGATGGCCGAAGCGGTCGTTGATGCTTTTGAAAAAGTTGAGGTCCACCATGGCGATTGAGAGCGGGTGATGGTAGCGGTGGGCACGTTTGATCTCCCGCTCCAATGTTTCGTCCAGGGCGCGACGATTGGGCAGGGTGGTCAGAGCGTCGGTGCGGGCTTCTTGCCGGAGCAGATTGTAGAGGTAGGCGTTGTAGATGGCTGTGCCTGCGTAAGTGGCGAAAAGACGACCCACGGCGATCTCCTCCGGAGAAAGGACGGTGGGCTTTTGCCAGCACAAGAGCAACATGCCGGCTTCCTGCGGAGGGGCAGGCACCAGAAAAGCAGCCAACGAGAAAATCTGGTGCTCTTTGCAGATCTGCTGGGTTGCAGGTGAGAGGATGCTGGGATCTTCTTCAATGTTCGGTACTTGGAAAAAGGTTTCTGGAGACGTCGTGAGGAGGCTTGAAAAGTCTTCGCTTTGGCGTGCCATCTGGGAGGCAAAAGTGGTAACGGTGCCGCTGGCTGACCATTGGTCGAGGATGGCGGGGTGGTTGTTCGTTGGCTTCATGGGCAGCAACAAGGCGCCGTCGGCCTGAAAAAGGCGTAAAGCGGTGTCCAGAATCTGCAGGGTGAGTGCTTCGGTTTGCCACGTCTGGGATATGAGGATGGCCTCACTGGCTAATGTCTGGAGAAGGTGAAGGTGTTTTGCGGTTTTGTGGAGGGTAAGCGCGTGGTGGAAAATGGGTATGACGATTTCCATTCCCCGTTGGGTGTTGAGGAGCTGTTCGTGAGGTTCGCGAAGGGGCTCTTTGAAACCCAAGGTGAGGATGCCGAAGAGTTTGTGTTCGCCAGGGGGATGGAGAGGGACCAGCAGGACGTTTTGGTAATTGGCAAAAGTCTGCTGTAAACTGGGCGGAAGCATGCGCATCCATTCTTTGGTTAGCAAGAGCGGTTTTAATTCCTTTTCCAGGGCGCGCAAGTGGGTTAAGCAACTTCGTTGGAATTCGCTCCGGTTGGTATGCGTGATGGGGGGATGGTCGTGCCCAACGTGTGCGTTGTAGGAGGCTACGGGGTGGAGCGTCTCTCGGTGTTCTTCCCACAAAACCACGTGCACCCCGTCTGCGTGCATCAGGCGTTGCATTTGCTCGCTGAGGTAGCCGAGGGTAGCCTGAAGGTGTGTTTGTTCCAATCCCTGATGGCTGAGCTCGTGCAATTTGGCAAAGAAGCGGACGTCTTTTTCGGCCTTTTCCCATAAACGACGCAAGCGGCGGGATTGGCTCAGTGCCAAGGCGGCCATGATGAAAAAGAGACCGTCCACCGAGAGCACTGTGATGGCAGCGTCGTGGGGGTGGAGGGGTGCCCCTGGCAAGGAGGGAAAGGGTGGGGGGGCGGTAAGCCAGTGACGGGCGTAGGCCAGGAACAAACCACTAAAAAGTAAGGCCGCGGTCGTGGTGAAAACCATGACGGGGATCAAGCGACCATAGGTAAGCGCCAGTGCCCCGATGTAAGTCAAAAGCAGATAGATCCCAGGGCTATGGATGCCGCCGGTGTAATGAATGGCGGCAGTAATGAGGAGAATGTCGCTTAAGGTGTGAAGATGGGTCCACCAGGTAAGTAGGGTGATCTGACGGGGCGAGCGTTGGGTGCGCGGGGCAAGGTAGCGGTGGTACAGAACACACCCAATGAGGTTGAGGATGGCTGTGATGGCAATAAGTGCCAGGTAGGTCAGCGCCAACGCCTGCTGGAGACCAAACTGATAACTGAGGGCAGTAATGAGGAGTACCAGTGCAATGGCCCCCCACCGTACCCGACAGAGGTAGGCTGCCTGCTGAAGCAGAAATTTGCTGGGGTTCATGGGAGTGTCACAGGCATCAAAAGAACGGGTGTGTCGTTTCAGGCATTTTTTGGCTGAAATGGTTTCCGTACGAGAGCAATCAAGAGGAGGCAAGTTCGCGTTGCAAGGTGGCGATCAAGGCTTTGCGGATGACGGTGCTTTGGGCGCGGGTGCGGAGGTCTTTGACGGCGACGGTGCCGTTTGCCAGTTCGTCGGGCCCGAGCACCAGGGCAACCTTTGCGCCGATGCGGTCGGCATATTTGAATTGCTTGCCCAGTTTGGCCGGTTCGGGGTAGGTGACGACATTGAAGCCCGCGCGGCGCACTTCTGCGGCCAGGCGGTAGGCTTCCAGCAGGTGGTCGGCGTCGAACACGGTGACCAGAATGGGCGCCGGCTGGGTGGAAAGTTGGGGCAGGCGGCCGTATTTTTTCAGCACCAAGGTCACCACCATGTCGCCCATGGCGAAGCCCACCCCCGGCAGGGGGTTGCCGCCCACGTCGCCGACCAGGTTGTCGTAGCGCCCGCCGCCCAGGATGGCGCGAAATTCGCCGTCGCAGTCGCGGGCTTCGAACACGGTGCCGGTGTAATAATCCAGCCCGCGGATGATGTAAGGGGCGTAGCGCAGGTATTCCCGCGCGCCGAGGGCTTCCGCCGCGGCGAAGAAGCGCACCAGTTCTTCGGATTGCTGCCACAGGTCCTCGTCGGC
>JALSPT010000230.1 GCA_026985785.1 Anaerolineales bacterium | reverse complement strand
CTTGGGTTATTTACGAAAAGCCCATCCACCTTCTCTCGTCCCCGGGTGCAAGCAAATGTCGTAGAAGCACTTTTCAGGATCTCACCCCTCCCCCGCCGCCTACGGCGGCCTCCCCCTCCCCTCCCTTCAGTAAGGGAGGGGAGGGGGGAAGGCGGAGGCTGTCCTTCGTGAGGACAGCCTCCGCCAGGGGGTGGGGAGAGATCTGGCCATACGATAGCCTTATCTACAACATTTGAGTGCACCCCTCGTCCCCTTGGCACGCCCTTTGCAGGCTGATTCATGCTACAATCTGAACAAACCATGCCGCCTGACCACAGCGAGGTGTCCCCGATGATCGCGGCTACACCCGAAAATCTGGAATGGATTCGCCACATCCATCTTTTCCACGACTTGCCAGATGATGTGCTCGAAACCATCCTCACCCAAATGGAAGCCCGCTCTTTCCGTGCCGGTGAAATACTGACACGCGCCGGAACACCATGCGAAGGCATATGCTTCGTACGGCAAGGGAAGGTGGAACTCCTCTACCCTACAACCAAACCCTCTACCGACGAATCCACGGATGAAACATCCACGATGACTGTTGTGGGGCAATTGGTCCCCCGCGATTATTATAGCGAAGAATGCTCGTTAGACGAAGATTACCCCAATCACACCCATACGGCGCGGGCAAGCACAGAAGGGATGCTGTATTGCTGGCCATTGGCGTATGTTTCCGAAACACTCCGCCTTTTTCCTTCCATGGCCTCCGCGTTGTATCTGGTCAAAAAAAGCAGACGACAGGCGCGCCGACGACGCCCCAAGTGGCTACCGACCGACGAAATGGTGTACCTTCTTCTGGGGCGGCCTGTGGTTGCCCTGCTTCCCCGAATATGGTGGGCAACGCTCATAGCAATCGTAGGCGCCGCCTTGATGATTACAGGCGGAGCGACCAACCTCCCCGCTTTGACGATAGCCGGAGGGGGATTGGCCCTTTTCGCGCTCGCCATCTGGGGATGGGAATATATTGATTGGAGCAACGACTACTGCTTAGTGACCAATCGCCGCGTCGCGTGGGTTGACAAGGTCATCTTGCTATACGAAAGCCGCAACGAAGCAGCCCTTTCTTCCATCCTTTCCGTGACCACGAAAACCACCTGGCTGGGGCGGCAATTAGGCTACGGAGATGTGGTCGTGCGCACTTACGGCGGCAAAATCATCATCGAGGAAGTATCTTCAGCCCAAGAGGTGGCTTCTATCATCGAGGAACACTGGCAACGCACCAAGCAAACGCTGACGCAACGCTCACAACAAGAAATGGTACAAGTGATGCAAGAGGAGCTGGGGCTCAGTGCTCCTCCCGAAGAAAGCGAGAGGCCTCCCGAACACCTCACCGAAAACAAAACCACCCGCTCAGGCCTTTTGGCGCGGGTGTGGTACCTCTTGCAACAACGCGTGGAGGAAAATGGCTCCATCATCTACCGCAAACACTGGTATTTGTTGCTACGGCGCGCCTGGCTGCCTTTGCTCATGATGTTCCTCGTTCCCTTGGGCATCTTCTGGCTGTTGTTGAGCGACCATCTCTCTTTTTCGTGGTGGATAGGCATCGGGATTCTGGTGACCGCCCTGCCGTTTGCAGGATGGTTGCTATGGAATATCATCGACTGGCGCAATGATTATTATCAACTGACAACGGAGCACATCTTAGACGTCTACCGCAAACCCTTCGGCACAGAAGAAAAGCAATCCGCCCCCCTGGAAAGCATCGAAAACATTCAACACACCCGCACCGGCTTATTGGGATGGCTATTGAACTTTGGCAACGTTGAAATCCGAGTAGGCACCACCACCATGATCTTCGAAGGCGTCGCGCGTCCCGACGTGGTACAGCAAGACATTTTCCGGCGGATGCAGGAACGCCGCGAAGAACGCCGCGCCGCCGAGGCGCGGCACGAACAGGAACGCTTGTTGCGCTGGCTGAAGGTTTATCACGACGTCACGCGTGAAACTCACCTCCCCGAGGAGGAAAGTGGAGTATAATTTAACTTGCAGCGGCGAAAAAATCAATCGCCGTGCAGGAGGCCCCAAATGGCAGTACGAGATATTGTGACCGTCCCGCACCCCGTGCTGCGGCGCAAAGCCGCGCCGGTAAAGGATTTCGGCCCTGAGTTGCAGCGGCTGATCGACGATATGATCGAAACCATGCGGGCCGCGCCCGGCGTAGGGCTGGCGGCGCCGCAGGTCAACGTCTCCCAACGGGTGATCGTGGTCGAATACGAAGATGCAGAAGCCGGCATTCCCCACCAACTGTATGCAGTGGTCAATCCAGTGATCGTAGATTTCTCCCGCGCCACCGAGATAGGCACCGAGGGCTGCCTCTCCATCCCCGGCATCATTGGCGATGTCGAGCGCGCTCGAAAGGTCACCGTCAAAGGCTTTGACCGCCACGGTAACCCCCTCCATCTTACGCTGGATGGATGGGTCGCCCGCATTTTCCAACACGAGATTGACCACCTCAACGGCGTCTTGTTTACCGACCGTGCCGTGCGGGTTGAACGCGTGGCCCCCGAACTGGCAGCAGCGCTCGATCGCGTATAACAGCCCCTGCTCGCCCACCCAATTTGCTGCCATGGGGGCGCCCGTGGCAGCGCATTTGCTTAACAGACATGCGTCTGCTCCGCCTTCGTTTGGAAAACTTTCGCAACTACGTCCGCCTCGACGAGCCGTTGCCTTCGGGGGCTGTGCTGTTGATAGGCAACAACGCCCAAGGCAAAACCAACCTGCTGGAAGCCATATACTACTTCGCCACCCTGACATCGTTTCGCGCCCGCTCGGAACGCGAACTGCTCAATTTCGACGCCCTTGGGCACGGCTACCCTGTGGTAGGGCGCCTGGTTGCCGAGTTTCAGCGCGAAGGCGAACGCTCCCCCCATCAAATGGAAGTGCGCCTGATCCTGGATACCAATGGCGACGGCGAACGCTTGCGGCGTGAAGCATTGGTAGACGGCGTGCGCCAAAAACGGCTTGCCGACGCGTTGGGAATGTTCAACGCCGTCCTGTTCCTGCCCGACATGCTCACCGTGGTGACCGGCGCGCCGGAAGGTCGCCGCCGTTACCTGGACATGGTGCTTTCCCAGGCCGAGCCGAACTACGCTGCTCGGCTCGCCGAATATCGCCAGGTACTCGCCCAGCGCAACGCCCTGCTCAAACGCCTGGGTGAGCAAGGCGGCGACGAAAGTCGGCTGGATTTTTGGGACGCCCGGGTGGCACAGTTGGGCGCCGCTCTGATGGTCGCCCGGGGCAAAGCATTGGACGAATTGAGCAAACGAGCACGCCGCGCCCATTGGGCCTTGACCCGCGAACAAGAAAACCTGCACCTGCGCTACCGCCCGGCATACAGCCCCGGCGATGGCGAAGCACGCCTGCTGAACGCCGACGAAGCGCGCCTGGTGGCGCGCCTGGCACCGGAGACACTGGCCGCCGAGTTACACCGGGCGCTCGTACGCCGTCGCCGGGAAGAAATTGCCCGCGGCGTCACCACCTTGGGCCCCCATCGCGACGATTTTCGTTTCCTGGAGGGGCAACGCGACCTGGGGATGTACGGCTCTCGCGGGCAGGTGCGCACCGCCATGCTGGCGCTCAAAATGGCCGAGATGGCCTGGTTGCAAGCACGCACCGGTTTTCGGCCTGTCTTGCTGTTGGACGAAATTTTGGCCGAACTGGACGCCAGGCGACGCGACGACCTCCAGGCCCATCTCGCCCAAAGCGAACAGGTCTTCCTTACCACCACCGACCACGCCTTGTTTAGACCGACGTTTCTCGCCCATAGCCAGGTATGGCGGTTGAGAGATGGCGTGGTGTTCCCAGAAACATAGCCCCGCTCAAAGGAGCCGCCTCATGCTGATTCATCACATTGCCCAACTGGTTACAGTAAACGGCGGGCCCCAGCGCGGCAGCCGCTTGGGGCAACTGAGCATCATCCCCCACGCGGCTGTGGTGCATCGGGAAGGAAAAATCGTCGCCGTGGGGCCAGAAGAGGAAATCATGGCAGCGTTTCCCGACGAGCCGCGTTTCGATGCCGGCGGGCGAGCGGTGGTACCCGGCCTGGTCGACCCTCACACACACATCCTTTGGGCTGGTGAGCGGGCTGCCGAGTTCGAAATGCGCCTTGCGGGCAAAACCTACCTGGAGATCCTGGCAGCAGGCGGCGGCATTCTAAACACCGTCCAGGCCACCCGCCGCGCTTCGGTAGAACAGTTGATGGCCGAAACCCGCCCCCGTTTATGGCGAGCCTTTGCCCACGGCACAACCACGATCGAGGTCAAAACCGGCTACGGCCTCTCCACGGCTGCCGAATTCAAAACGCTGGAAGCCATTCTGCGCCTGGATGAAGAAGGCCCTTGGGATTTGGTGCCCACCTTCCTGGCCGCCCATGCCGTGCCGCCCGAATTTCGCGGCCAACCGGGCGCCTACACCCACTTGATTTGCAACCAAATGCTCCCCGCCCTGAAAAGCTGGTGGCGAGAGCACGCCAGAGGGCGACCCTTGCCTTTTGTGGACGTCTTTTGCGAGACCGGAGCGTTCGACCTCGAACAAACCCGCTGCATCTTGGAAACGGCAAAAGCCCTGGGCTTCCCCCTCAAAGTTCATGCCGACGAATTCGACAACTTAGGTGGCGCAGCCCTTGCTGCCCACCTGGGCGCTGCTTCCGCCGATCACCTCGTAGTCACCTCATCGGAAGACATTCGCGCTTTGGCCGCCTCCGAAACGGTTGCCGTCAGCCTTCCGTGTACCCCTTTTGGCCTGGGCGAACCCCACTACACGCCAGCAAAGGCCATCATAGAAGCGGACGGCTACCTGGCAGTGGCAACCGATTGCAACCCCGGCACGGCGTGGTGCGAAAGTATGCCGTTTGCCATGGCGTTAGCCTGTCGGGCTATGGGGTTGACGCCAGCCCAGGCGCTGGCAGCAGCCACCATCAACGCGGCTGCCGCGTTGATGAGAGCCGACACCATCGGCGCCCTCGAACCAGGCAAACAAGCCGATCTCCTCATCTTGGAAACCTCCGATTATCGCCACCTGGCATACCGCTTTGGCACCAATCCAGTAGCATGGGTGGTGAAACGGGGACGCTTTTACCGTGTAGAAGGAGGTGTAAAATGCACGCCCCGATGATCGCAGAAAGCGCATCGGCCCTCATCACAGCGGTTGGAGGGTTGATTGCGCTCATTATCGTCTTCCTGGTGGTCAAGATCGTTCTACGGCTGGCGTGGCGGCTTCTTTCCATAGGATGTTTTCTCATCCTGATCCTGCTATTGGCAGCGGCTGTAGCGACCCACTTTGCCCATTGAGGCCACGATGCAACACATTAGCACCCAAGAAGCCCGCTCGTGGTACGACGACGACCCCGTTCATGGCTTCGGTCATGTTTTACGGGTGCTGCGGCTGGCAACATTCATCGCTGCGGAAACAGGCGCTGATACCGACATCGTCCGGGCTGCGGCACTGCTGCACGATGCCCGCGGCGCCACCGATTCGCGCGAAAGCAACCCTCGCGTCAAGCACCACCTTGCCTCGGCAGCCTTTGCCCGCCATGTCCTGACCTCCAAAGGCTGGCCGGAAGAGAAAATCGCAGCGGTGGAAGAAGCCATCCGCGCCCACCGTTTTCGGAGCGAGGGCGCCCCGCGCAGTTTGGAAGCGCAGGTGCTTTTCGACGCCGACAAACTGGACGCCATTGGCGCAGTGGGTGTCGCGCGAGCCATCGCCTACGCGGTGGAGCACCACAGCCCGGTGTACGCCCCGCCCTCCCCCCAATTCCTGACAGAAGGGCAACTGCTCGAGGGGGAACCCCACAGTGCCTACCATGAATACGTCTTCAAGTTGCGCCACCTGCAAGCGCGGATGCACACCTCACCGGGGCGCACCCTGGCGGCGCGACGCGCGGCAGTGATGCAAGCCTATTTTGCAGCCTTAGCCGACGAGATGGAAGGGCGCGATCTGGACGCCGCGGCCCACGAAGCATCGGAAGCTCTCTTGGGGCCCCTGCTGGTCGCCCGAGGCTGGCGTTTGGCCACAGCAGAATCCTGCACGGGGGGGCTGATAAGCAGCCGAATCACCGACATCCCCGGCTCATCGGCTTATTTTGCGGGCGGCATCGTGGCATATGCCTACGACGCCAAGGTGCGGCTGCTGGGCGTGCCGTGGTCTGTGCTGGCGCAGCACGGTGCGGTCAGCGAGCCGGTCGTGCGCCTGATGGCCGAAGGGGCGCGACGCGCGTCGAGCACGGAAGTTGCAGTGGCCGTCAGCGGCGTGGCAGGGCCGGGCGGCGGTACACCGGAAAAACCGGTAGGCACCACCTGGATCGCTATCAGCACCCCCCAAGGCACTCAGGCACGGCGCTTCCTTTGGCACCACGGCCGTTTGGGCAACAAAAAAGCCACCGCCGACCAAGCCCTGCGGTGGATCATAGAACTCGTGGGAGCGTAACGTCCCCTTTACCGCTTTTAGGAAGTGGCCTCCTCCTCCGCAGAGGAGCCCGGCGCAGGGCGAAGCGCCTCGGCGAGCGTTTCCCCTTCTTTCCGCACACCGGGGGCTGGGGTGCCACAGTAAGGGCAAATGTTCCATGAGAGTTCCATCAATTTGCCACAATGATGGCAGACTTTCTTGAGTTTGGTATGACAATGGGGGCACACCAACCAGGCATCTTTGACCTGCCGCCCACAGCCAGGGCAGCGAGCAGTTTCTTCCACCGCTTGCAAGAGCGCCTCTTCCTCCAAAGCGCGCTGGTATTCCTCCTCCAACGTGCGGGCTGGCCGCAAGATAAGGTACACCAGCAACCCCGGCAACGAGAGCACAGCCACCACCAGGGCAGCCAAAATGGGCGCCAAAGGATCACGCCCGCGCGAACGCATATCACGATAGGTCCAGAACACCAGGCTAATCCAGAGAGCAGCCAGGAAAGCCCCTCCCCACACGGTGATGACCAAGAGTAAATTGCGGCTCAAGGTAGGATTGAGACCCATAAATTGCTCCTCGGTAACGTTGAGTTGATTATAGCATATCCCCTTCATCTTTCCACAGCAAGCCAGAACCCGAAATGCTGCCGGGTGCAAGCAAATGTCGTAGAAGCACTTTTCAGGATCTCACTCCTCCCCCGCCGCCTACGGCGGCCTCCCCCTCCCCTCCCTTCAGTAAGGGAGGGGAGGGGGGAAGGCGGAGGCTGTCCTCACGAAGGACAGCCTCCGCCAGGGGGTGGGGAGAGATCTGGCCATACGATAGCCTTATCTACAACATTTGAGTGCACCCAATGCTGCCGCTCA
>JALSPT010000229.1 GCA_026985785.1 Anaerolineales bacterium | reverse complement strand
GCCGGTACACCTGATCGCGGTCGCGCCGCAGCGTTTCGGCACGGCCTGGGTGCTGGCTACCGGCAGCGATGCCCATCGCACGGCCTTGCATGCCCTGGCCGCCGCCCGCGGCGTCGAAGCCGACGCGCCCTTCCCCACCGAGGAGGGCTACTACGCCGCGTTGGGGCTGCCGTGGATTCCGCCGGAACTGCGGGAGGGCCGCGGCGAAATCGAAGCCGCAGCCGCAGGCCGTCTGCCCGACCTGGTCACTACCGAGCAAGTGCGTGCCGACCTGCACAGCCACACGACCTGGAGCGACGGCCACGCTTCCATTCGCGAAATGGCCGAGGCTGCCGCGGCGCGCGGGTTGCGCCTGCTGGCCATCACTGACCATTCCCAGAGCCTGGGCGTGGCGCACGGCCTCACGCCGGAGCGCCTGCGTGCCCAGCGGGAGGAAATCCGCCGTGTGCAGGCCGAGATGGGCGACCGCATCGTGCTGCTTCAGGGCGCGGAGGTGGAAATCCTGGCCGACGGGCGTTTGGATTATCCCGATGAGGTGCTGGCCGAACTGGATATCGTCATCGCCGCGCTGCACACCGCCCTCCGTCAGCCGCGTGCTCAGGTTACCGACCGACTGGTGGCGGCCATCCGCAACCCCCATGTGGACATCATCGCCCATCCCTCCGGGCGGCTGCTGCCCCATCGCCCCGGCGCGGACCTGGATTGGGAGGCCGTGCTCGGTGCTGCTGCCGAGCATGGGGTGGCGCTGGAAATCAACGCCCATCCCCGCCGCCTCGACCTGACCGATGACCTGGCGCGCGCGGCCATCCGCCGCGACATCCCCCTGACGGTGGACACCGACGCCCACCGCCCCGTTGATTTCGACAATCTTTTCTACGGCATTCTCACTGCCCGCCGGGGTTGGGCCTCTGCCAGCCACGTGCTCAACACCCGCCCGCCGGAAGCGATCCTGGCGTGGCTGCGGGCGCGCGGGTGAGGAAAAGGAGCCGTCCATGTCGCTGTTGAAACGCAAACCCGAAGCCTTACTTCAAGAAGAGCGGCAACTCCTTGGCGACTTGCGCGAGGTGTTGCTTCAGGCCGGCGTGGATGCCGACGCCCGCCGCACGTTGGAAGAATCCATCCTCCAATTAGACGACTTTTTCCTCATCGTCGTCGTGGGCGAGTTCAACGCCGGCAAAAGCGCCCTCATCAACGCCTTGTTGGGCGAGCGCGTGCTGGCCGAGGGCGTCACGCCGACCACCACGCAGGTCAACATTTTGCGCTATGGCGAGGCGCACGCCCAGAAGCCCCTCGGCGAGCATTTGCTGGAAATCACCGCACCGGTGGATTTGCTACGCGACCTGAGCATCGTGGATACCCCCGGCACCAACGCCATCGTGCGGGAACACGAATTGATTACGGCCAAATTTGCCCCGCGCGCCGACCTGGTGCTGTTCGTCACTTCGGCAGACCGTCCCTTCAGCGAGAGCGAACGGGCGTTCATGGAAAAACTGCGCGCCTGGGGCAAGAAAATCGTGCTGGTGGTCAACAAAGCCGACCTGCTGGAGCAGCCGGAGGATTTGCAGAAAGTGGTGGCTTTTGTGCAGGAAAACGCCCGCCGCCTGCTGGATGTCGAGCCGGAAGTCTTTCCCGTGAGCGCCAAACTGGCCCTGCGCGCCAAGCAGGGCGAGCGCCCGCTGTGGGAAGCCAGCCGCTTCGAGGCGTTGGAGCGTTACATTAGCGAGACCCTCGACCAGACCGAGCGTATCCGTCTGAAATTGCTCAACCCTTTGGGCGTGGGCGAACGTCTGGCGCGGCAGCAGGCCGAGACGCTAAAAAAGGAACTCCAGGTTCTGGAGGGCGACTTGGAGGTGATCGAGCGGGTGGAGCGTCAATTGGAAGAATACAAGGCCGACATGCAGCGCGGCTTCGAGTTGCGGATGGCCGAGATCGACAACATTCTGCTGGAGATGGAGCAGCGGGCGCGCAATTATTTCGAGGAAACCATTCGCCTGGGGCGGGTGATCGATTTGTTCAACAAAAAGCGGCTGCGGGAAGAGTTTCAGCAGCAGGTCATCGGCGACGTGCCGCAGCAGATCGAGGCCAAGGTGGAGAAACTGATCGACTGGCTGGTGGAAACCGACCTGCGCCAGTGGCAGGCCGTCCACGAGCATTTGGCGCAGCACCGCGAGAAATACGCCGGGCAGATGCTCGAAGCACCCAGCGGCTTTCGCTACGATCGCGATCGGCTGGTGGAAAGCGTCGGGCGGCGCGCCAAAGAGGTCATCAGCCGCTATGACAAGGAAAAAGAAGCCCGCACCTTGGCCGAAGGCACGCAGGCGGCGGTTGCGGCGGCTGCGGCTTTGGAGGTCGGCGCGATTGGGCTGGGAGCCATCATCACCGCCATCGCCACCACCATGACCGCCGACATCACCGGCATCGCGGCAGCCAGTTTCGTGGCCGTGTTGGGGTTGTTCGTCATTCCAGCCCGCCGCAAACAGGCCACCGCCGAGATGCACCGCAAAGTTTCGCACCTGCGGCACTCGCTGAGCACCACCCTGCGCGGCCAGTTCGAGGAAACCATGCAGGCGAACATGGCAGAAATTCAGGAGGCGATGGCGCCGTATGCGCGTTTCGTGCGCGCCGAGCACAAGCGCGCCAGTGGTCTGTATCAGGCGCTCAACGACTTGCTGAGCCGGATGGAACAACTCAAAGCCCGCGTCGCGCGGTTGTAAGCCCGCGTGCATCCCTCTGGGGGCATGCAACTGCAGCGCAAGCGCCTGGGGATGGTCTGCCGGCATTTTCGTACCCTCTGAAAGGGGGGTGCATGCAGATGTTGTAGAATGCCGTCGAGGATCTCACCCCACCCCCACCGCCTGCGGCGGTTTCCCCCTCCCCTCCCTTTTGTAAGGGAGGGGAGGGGGCAGGCGAAGGCTCGCCTGGAGCGTTAGCGGAGGGCAAGCCTCCGCCAGGGGGAGGGGAGAGATCAAGCCTCGGAATGCCCTTTCTACAACATTTGAGTGCTCCCTTGAAAAGGCTGCTCCGGCTGTTCGGCGGGCCGCGGTGTTATAATAACGCTGACCTTTGTCCCCGAAATTCCCCGCACAACCGAGGAGGTTGCCATGACGACCAAAATTACCTGGTACGGCCACGCTACCATTGGCGTCGAGACCGCGGACGGCTATAAAATCCTCATCGATCCCTTCTTCACTGGCAATCCGGCGGCCAGCACCACCGCCGACAAGGTCAACGCCGATTTCATCGTCGTCAGCCACGGGCACGGCGACCACGTCGGCGATGCCATCGAGATTGCCAAACGCACGGGCGCGCCCATCATCAGCAACTACGAAATTACCAATTGGCTCACCGCGCAGGGTGTGGAAAAGGTTCATCCCCAGCACCTTGGCGGCGGCTTCAAGCATCCTTTCGGTTACCTCAAACTCACCCTGGCGCTGCATGGCTCGGCGCTGCCCGATGGCTCTTACGGCGGCAACCCCGCCGGTATCTTGTTGACCACCAACGACGGGTTGAAACTCTACTTTGCCCAGGATACCGGCCTGTTTGGCGATATGCGCCTGATCGGCGATGAGGGGCTTGACCTTGCGATGGTGCCGATTGGTGACAACTTCACCATGGGGCCCGATGACGCGCTGAAGGCGGTGCACTTCCTGCGCCCCAAGCATGTCATTCCCATCCACTACAACACCTGGCCGCTCATCGCCCAGGACGCCGAGGCGTGGGCCAAACGGGTGGCTGCCGAAACCGAGGCCCAACCCCACGTCCTGCAGCCGGGCGGCGTCTTCACCCTGTAAGCCGATATGTCTCCCCTTGCCCTGCCCCGCCGCGCGCGGGGCAGCGTGTTTTTGCCCCATGCCCTCCCCAGTCGAGACCTTGCTTGCCTTGAACAAAGCCTTTTATGCCCGCTTTGGCGCAGCCTTTGCGGAAAAACGCCCTCGCCTGCAACCGGGGGTGGCGCGGTTGCTGCCGCGCATCCCACCGACCGCTCGCGTGCTGGATGTGGGCTGTGGCCATGGACACCTGCTGGCGGCGCTCCGGGCGCAAGGCTTTCGCGGCACCTATCTCGGTCTGGATTTCAGCCCGGCTTTGCTGGCTATCGCCCGGCAAGCCGCTGTTTCTCCGCCGCCGGAGGCCGATTTCCGCTTCCTGCAGGCCGATCTGACGACTGCGAACTGGGCGCATGGGCTTCCCGCGCCTTTCGATTTCGTGCTTGCTTTCGCCGTCCTGCACCACATTCCCACCCTGGCCCTCCGTCGGCGCATCGTGCTTGCCATTCGCGGCTTGCTGCGCCCCGGCGGCCTGTTCTTTCATTCCCATTGGCAATTCCTCCGCAGCCCTCGCCTGCGCGCCCGCATCCAGCCTTGGGAGGCCGTCGGCCTGGACCCCGCCGACGTCGAGCCGGGCGATTACCTCTTGGATTGGCGCCACCGCGGGCAAGGGCTACGCTATGTGCACCATGCTTCCGAGGAAGAACTGCATGCCTTGGCCGCCGAAACCGGCTTTCGGGTGGTGGAGACTTTTCGTTCCGACGGCGAAGGTGGACAATTGGGGCTGTACCACGTTTGGGAGGCAGTGGGTGAGTAAACCGCGCACCTTTGCCGTCGATGCCATCATTCTGCGTCACCATGATTTCGGCGAGGCCGACCGCTTGCTGGTTTGCTACACCCGCGAGCGGGGCAAAGTGCGCGCTCTGGCCAAAGGCGTGCGGCGGATCAAGTCGCGCAAAGCGGGGCATGTCGAGCCGTTGAACGCTGCCCGCTTGCTGCTGGCGCAGGGGCGTGACCTTGCCATCGTGGTGCAGGCTGAAGCGATTCACACCTTCCCGCGCCTGCGCCGCGACCTCACCCGTTACACTTACGCTGCCTATGTGGCCGAACTGGCCGATAAGTTCACCTTCGAGGAGGAAGCCCATGCCGGGCTTTACCGCCTGCTGCTCCAAACCCTCCGCCGCCTGGAAACTTTTCCCGACGCCGACCTGGTGACGCGCTATTACGAACTGCGGTTGCTCGATTTGACCGGTTTCCGTCCGGAATTACAGCATTGCACGCTGTGCGGCGCGGAAATCCGCCCGGAACCGCAATTCTTTTCGCCGCAACACGGCGGTGTGGTGTGCCCCCGCTGCGGGCAAAGCCAGCCAGCGCGGCCCATAAGCGTGGATGCCCTCCGCTACCTGCGTCATTTTCAGCGCAGCAGTTTCCAGGGCGCGGCGCGAGCGCGCCCGACGAAAGCCATCCACCGCGAAATGGAAGCCGTTTTGCAAAGTTACCTGACCCACGTGCTGGAGCGGCGTCTCAATGCCCCTGTTTTTCTGCGCCACGTCCGGCAGTTGGGGGAAAAATAAAACCGCCGGGGTCGTCGCCCGGCGGTTGTAGGTTTACACGAAAAGCGAACGGATTTCGCCAAACGGCTTGCCGCCATAGCCCGATTTGTTGAGCACGTCGATGTAGTGGGTGATGTCCTCCAGCATCTCGCTGGATGGACGGTAGGCCAGGTGCGCCCGCCGAAGGAAAAGTTCCGCCGCAGGTACGGGCACCCCCATTACCTCGGCAATCATCGCCGCCGAGGCTTCCGGATTTTCCTGCACCCATTGCGTGGCGGCCTTGGTTTCCTCGGCGAACATGGCCGCCACCTCGGGGCGCTCGCGCAGCACCCAGCCGGCGAACAGCAGCCCGGCGTTGGGCAGGTCGCCCTGGCCGGGGAAGAGGGCGCGCCAGATGTCGCGGTAGGCGATGGCCTCGCGTATCGCTCCTTGGCCTTCGTAGATCGCGAAACTGGCCTCCGGCTCGCGCAACAGCGCTACCTCTGCCCGCCCATCCACCAGCATGGCTTTGATTTCCTCTGGGCGGCCAAAGGGTTTGCCGAACACCAGGTCGAAGGCTTCGGGGTCGTAGCCCTGCTGCTGCATCAAAAAACGGGTCACAGCCGCGGGCGGTGCGGCGGGGATCAACGGCAGATGGATGGACTTGCCCTGCAGGTCGCCGAAATTGTGGACATCGGGCAGGCGGGTGAGGATGAAGAAATTGTCCCACACCACGATGGCGGTCATTTTGATGTCCAGCCCTTTTTGGTACAGTTTGGCCACCGCCGCCACCGCCGAGAAACTGATGTCGGCTTTCTTGTTGACGATCCAGCCGAGGTGTTTTTCGGTTTTGTCCCATACTTTGAGTTCTTCGATGCGCACCGCGCGCGTCAGACGCTTGGATTCCAACAGCCGCATCAGAATGGGATACACCACCGGCGTGGCGGACTGGATGACCAGGGGGACGGGGCGATGTAGGGCCGGCGCGCCGCGGGTAGGCGCCTTGGCAGGCTTGTAGAAATACACCGCATAACGCTCATCAGGTAACGCTTCCACCACGCTTTCCAGTCCGAGGGTTTCAAGGGTATTGGTGAGGGCGGCGGGCGGCATTTTCACCGTCAGCCGGAAGCCCTCGCCCGCGGGCAGGCGTTCGGCGTGCTGCAGCAGGCGCGAGAGGAAATCCTTGCCCCACGCTGCAGTATCCATCTCGGGAAAAGTCCGCTTGCGCGCCTCCCATCCTCCTACCGAGGGGTGGGGCTTTTGAATATAAAGCGTGTGCTCGTGGAAAGCGGGCCGCTCGTAATGCAGCGTGTAGCCCTCTTCTTTCAGCATTTCTATCAGCGGGGCGGGGTAAAAACTATTGACCACTTTGAGCACGCCACCGGGACGCAGCAAGTGCAATACACCTAACACCTCGGGGAGGAAGAAATCATCCCGGTCGCGGACGTCCAGCACCTGGACCTCGTTGGCTTCGCTCACCCAACCGGGCCGCTCGGCAGTGGGTTGCTCCACGGTCACTGTTTCCACGAGACATTCCGGAGCATGGGAAAACAATGCCTCTTCGCTGTTTGTTGCCGCGTTGACCCGGTGGAGCACTTCGCAGACGGAAAGGCCGCCCATGCGGGCGACGTCGGCAAAGGTCGCCCAGCGGCCTACGAGATCGAATATAGCAGGGTTGTTCAAAAGGGCAAAGCGCGGTGAAAGCGCGAGCAGCACTTCCCGCAATTCGGGGTGGGCTTCCAGGGCTTCTTTGACTTTGGTTTGGGCTAAGACAACCACGTACTGACCTCCTCCGCGCGCCGTGTCAGCGGGCGTGCGGCTTAATTTTTATAGCAAAATTCCCCAAAATTATACCGCCGGAAGGGGATGGCGACAAGGATTTTGCCGCTAATCTTGACAAGCAGAGGTTTTCGGGCACAATTAAGCCAACGGCGACGACGGAGGAAAGTAGGCCCGCGGCAGCCGCCAGAGAGGGGCGGGCAGAGGCTGTAACCCGCCCTCGGTGAAAGCGA
>JALSPT010000228.1 GCA_026985785.1 Anaerolineales bacterium | reverse complement strand
GCCAGACCGGTTTCAGGGGTGAGGAAGGCGCTGCGCGTGCCGGGGACGTGCGTGCCCATCTTGCGGCGCATGGCCAGCGCGCCTTTGATCAGGCCGCCGTAGTTCTGCTCCAGGTCGCGGAGGTAGGGGAAAGTGGCCGGCAGGCTGAGGCGGTCGCCGTCACCGGCGTAAATGCCGCTCATCAGCGGCTCGATCAGGCACTCGTAGGCCGCGCGCCCCAGGCGGCGGCTGACGAAAGCCCCCAGGCTTTCCTCGCCATCGTCGCGGCGCGGCGGGAGGAAGAAATCCAGCCCCATGCGGGCTTTCTGCGGCCAGGTGAGCAGGCGGGTGCGCAGCATCGGCCCGAAGCGGGTGGGAATCATCATCGTCAGACCGTCGGGCAGCGGTTCCAACCGGCCGCGGTGGAGCACGTAGGTGGCCTTCTGGTGCGGATTGGTGCCGCGCAGGCGGTCTTCGAGGCCCAGTTCGCGGCACAGTTCCACCGCCCACGGCTTGGTGGCGAGGAAGGTATCCGGCCCACCCTCGACCACGAAGCCCTCGCGGCGCAGGGTGGTGATTTTGCCGCCCAGGCGCGGCGCGGCCTCAAAAAGGGCGATATTCGGCGGTCTGCCTTTCCCCGCCTGCCCGATTTCTTCCACATACCCGCTTTCTTCTCTGGCTATACGAAGTGCCTCGTAAGCCGCCGCCAGCCCGGCAATGCCGCCGCCAATGACGACCAGGTTGAGCGTTGAATTCATGGGGATGCTCCTCAATGGGCCAAATTACAAAAGCCCCAGAGCATCCACCGATTTCACAGATTGTCACCGATAGATTGCTGCAAAAAATCGGCGTCTATCGGTGCAAATCGGTGGATTTTTGTACCTCCGGGCCTCTGCGCCTTCTCTGTGTTCTCTGTGGTTTCACTTCGCCGTCTGCTCGTGCACCATCTCCACCACGGCGCGGACAGCCTCGACCGGCGTGTCGGGCAAGATGCCGTGGCCGAGGTTGAAGATGTGGCCCACGCGGGGGGCGCGGCGAAGCACATTGGCCACCTGCTCGCGCAGCCCATCGCGCGGAGCAAACAGGGCGATGGGGTCCAGGTTGCCTTGCACGGCCACCTCTGCCCCCAGGCGGGCTGCGGCGCGGTCGAGCGGCTCGCGCCAATCTACGCCGATGACCGTGCCGCCCGCCTCACGCATGGCTTCCAGCAGGTGGGATGTGCCGGTGCCGAAGTGGATGACCGGCACGCCGGTGGCCTGCGCGGCCTGTAACACCCGGCGGCTGTAAGGCTGCACATAGCGGCGGTAATCGGGCAGGCTGAGCGCGCCCACCCAGGAATCGAACAACTGCACAGCCTGCGCTCCGGCCTCCACCTGCGCCACCAGGTAGGCGCTCAGGGTATCGGCCAGTTTGTCCATCAGCGCCGCCCACAGGTCGGGCGCGGCGTACATCAGGGTCTTGGTGGTGCGGTAATGGCGGGAAGGCCCGCCCTCGACCATATAGGAAGCCACGGTGAAAGGTGCGCCGGCAAAGCCAATCAGCGGCACCCCGCGGCCTTCCAGCGCCTGCCGCACCAGGCGGACGGCCTCCAGCACATGCCCTAAATCGGCGTGGGGATCAGGCACGCGCAGGCG
>JALSPT010000227.1 GCA_026985785.1 Anaerolineales bacterium | reverse complement strand
CGACCTCCACACCTTCCACCCGCTTGTGCCCCAAAATGCGGGCGATGCGGGCGCGAGTGTGGATGGGCGTGCGGTGGAGCAGGTCGACGAACCACCACTTGGCCGGGGTATAAGGCCAGACCATCTGATGCTGCGGGTGTTCGGTGAGGAAAGCAGCCACTTCAACCCCGGCTTTGTGCAGGGTGAGGAAGGCCGACAGGCTGACGCCCTCGGCGCCCACGATGACCGCCCGCCGTCCCACAGGCAGGTGGCGCTCGTCCACGAAACGCTGCAACGAGCCGGTAGTGAAGATGCCTCGCGGGCGATAACCGGGCACCAGGCGCGCCGAGCGAGGGCGCTCGCGCACCCCGGTGGCCAGGAGGATGGCACGGGCGTGAATCGCCCCCAGCCCCACCGGGCTGGTGAAGGCCAGGGTGGCCGGGTCTTCCCAGCCGATGACCGTGGTCTCGGTGCGGATTTTCACCCCGTAGTCGCGGGCCATTTGCACATAACGGCGGGCATAGGCCGGGCCGGTGTACAGGCGGTGGAAATCCCAAACGCCAAAGCCGGTGTGGTGGCACAGGCGGGGCATCCCGCCGGGTTGGGGTTCCCGGTCCACCACGGTGACGCTTGCCACGCCTAAGCGCTTGAGGGCGATGGCGCTGCTCAGCCCCGCGGGGCCGGCCCCCACGATGAGGACGTCGGTGTCGTAAGTGGTCATGGCTGGCCTTCCTCTGTTGCGTCGGCGGGTGGGGTGAGGGTGAAGGGCGGCGGGTCGTCGCCTTCCAGCGAGAGCAGGAAGCGCGGGTCCTGGCCGGTTTCCTGCGCCAAAATATCGATCACATGGGCCTGGCAGTTGAAGCCCTGGCAGCGCCCCTGGGTGGCGCGGGTGCGCCGTCGCAAGGCGTCCAAAGTGCGGGCGGGCACCGGGCTGTGGATGGCATCCAGAATTTCCCCCAAGGTGACCTTTTCGCAATGGCAGACGACGCGCCCGTAGTCGGGGTTGCGGGCGATGCGTTCGGCCTGGCGGTAAGGGCGGGGGCCGGCCTCGCCGATGTTGGGCATCTTGAAGGTTTTGAACTCGGCTTTGGGGCGCAGCGGCAACCCGGCCTCGGCCAGCAGCCCGGCCACATATTCGGCGATGCCCATCGAGGCCGACACGCCGGTGGAGCGGATGCCGCCCACGCACACGTACCGCTGGTCGGCGTGCAGGCGAATCTGGTAGTCCTTGTGCTCGGTGGCGGCGCGCAGCCCGGCGTAGGTGGCGGTCACCTCTTCGCTCAGCAGGTCGGGCAGGATGGCGCGCCCTTTTTCCAGCAGGGTTTGCAGCCCCTGTTCGCTGGTGGCGGTGTTGGTTTTGTCGTCCAGGTCTTCGGCGGTGGGGCCCAGGAGCACATTGCCGTACACCGTGGGGCTGATGAGCACGCCTTTGGTGCGGGCGGTGGGCACGGGCAGGATGACGTGGTTGAGCAGGCGGCGGGCGAATTTGTCGAACACGATGAGTTCGCCGCGGCGGGGGGTGATGGTGAAGTCGTGGTGGCCTAACATGTGGTCGATTTCGTCGGAATACAGCCCGGCGGCGTTGACCAGGTAGCGGGCGCGCACCACTTCTTCGCGAGGCCCAATCACGGTGTGCAGGCCGTTTTCCAGCCGCACTTTGCCCACCGGGAAGTTGAGTTTCAGCGTGACGCCGTTGAGCAGGGCTTCGGTGGCGTAGGCGATGGGCAGGGTGAAGGGGCAGATCAGGGATTCGCCCGGCACGAACAGGCCGCCCCATGCGCCGCGGTTGAGGTGCGGTTCCAGGCGATAGACTTCTTCGGCGGAAATGATGCGCACATCGGTCACGCCGTTGGCGTGGGCGCGGTCTCGCAGGGTGGGGAGGGTGTGGTATTGCTCCTCCGTCCAGGCCACCAGCAGGCCGCCTAAGCGCTCGGTGGGGATGCCGGCCTGCGCGACGTAATCTTCCAGCAGGGCGTAAGAGCGGCGCAGCAGGCGGGCTTCCAAAGTGCCGGTTTTGGCGTCGAAGCCGGTGTGCCAGATGGCGGTGTTGGCTTTGGTGGTGCCCATGCCGACATCGGGCTTGGCTTCCAGGAGCACCACGTCGAGCCGGTAGCGGGCAAGTTCGCGGGCGATGGCCGTGCCCACCGCCCCCGCGCCAATGATGGCGACGTCGTAGATGGTTTGCATTGTTTTCCTCGGAGAGCACGCGCCGCGTCGCGGCTCAGGCCAGGCCGGTGTGCAGGTTGTCCAGCGCCTGCTGCCAGCCTGTGGGTTCGGCGGGCTGGCCTGAGGTGGCCGTGCGGGCGGTGAAGATGATGCGGTCGCCGCGGTAGATGTCGTGGGCGTATTCGAAGGGCACGCCCTTTTCGGTGAAGGCGGTGCGGCGGATTTCCAGGGTGGGAAGGTCCACCGGCACGCCCATCACCTCAGCCCATTCGGCGTCCAGCAGGGAAATTTCCAGTTCCTGCACCGATTGCGCCGGAATGACGTCGAAATACTTGCGCAGGATGCCGTAGATGGATCCTGTGAGGTGAAAATCCAGCAGGTCGGGGAAGAGGCGTACCGGGAAATACGAGTCTTCCAGGGCGATGGGCTCCTCGTCGGCGGTGCGCAGGCGCACGATGTGATAAACCTCGTCGTCTTCTGCCAGCGCCAAAGCCCGGCACACCTGGGGCTCCACGGCCTCGCAGGGCAGTTTCTCGGCGGTGATGACGCGCGCCCCCGGCTTGATGCCGGCGTGTTCCAACTGGCGGTAGAGCCCCTCGGGGGAACTCAGGTCGAAGCGGATTTTGGGCGGGGCGACATAGGCCCGCGCGCCGCTGCGGCGGGTGATCAGGCCGCGGCGCACCAGGATGTTGATGGCGGCGCGCGCCGTCATGCGCGAGATGCCGAACTGTTCGGCCAGTTCGCGCTCCGAGGCGATGCGGGCGTCGGCGGGCAGGGTGCCCTCGGCGATTTCCCTGGCTAGTTGTTCCGCCACCTGGCGGTAACGGGGGACGGGAGCGGTTTCGTCTGCGGGCATGGTTTTCCTTTCTGGGCCTGTTTTCGGTGGCCCGGTTCCATTGACTGACAAATTTCATCAAGAGGGCTTCTGTGTTTGATCTCTCCCTACCCCTGCTTCGGCATCGCTACGGCAATGCCGAAGCCGCCCCCCTCCCTCCCTTACTAAGGGAGGGAAGGGGGAAGATGAGCCGAGCACCGGCGAGGCTCATCGGGGGATAGGAGAGATTGGTGATGGACAGCGTTTTGTCAGTCGATCAGGTGTTCCGGCGCAAAGGGGTGCAGCGGCTCTTCGGCCAGCACGCGCACGGTGTGGGTCACCAGCCCCTGCTCAGGGTGCCAGTAGTGCAAATGGTAAGCCGGTTCGTCCAGAATGTAGGCCGAGCGGCGCAGGGTGAGGTCAAGGTAGAGGCGCATCCCGGTGCTGGGGGCGGTGCTGACCACCACGCCCTGCCACTCGGTGAGGGAGGCCAGGTGAATGTGCCCGGCCCAGATGCGGGCGATTTGCGGGTGGGCGGCCACTACCTCGGCCAGCAGGTGGAGACCGTCGAAGCCGTCGAGGTCGGTTTCGATGACGCCGAAGCGCGCCGGGGGATGGTGCATGAAGAGCACGGTGGGGGTTTCCGGCTGTTGGCGGAGGCGGCTGTCCAGCCAGGCGGCGCGGGCGGCGTCGATTGCGCCGCCCGGCGCGCCGGGGGCCACGGTGTCCACGCCCAGCAACCGCAGGCCGGGCAGGGCAATGTCGTGCTGGATGAAGCCGTGCTCGTCCTGTGGGCAGGCTTGCGGGCCGAAGGCGGCGGCCAGGGCGCTGCGGTCGTCGTGGTTGCCGGGCACCACGGCCAGCGGGGCGCGCAACCCGGCCAGGATTTCGGCGGCCAGGTCGGCCTCGTCGCGCCGCCCGTTGTTGGTGACATCGCCGGTGTGGATGACCAGGTCGGGCGCGGGGTCGAGGCGGTTGATGTGCGCCACGCAGCGGGCAAGGTATTCGGCCATCGGCGCGACGCCGAATGTGCGTTTGCCCGGCGCGGCGAGGTGGGTGTCGCTAATCTGAGCAATGAGCATCGGCGCTGCCTCTCAGGCGGCGTTGTCCTCTTTCTGGAAGACAAAGGCAATGAAGCCCAAAATGCCGGTCACCACCATCAACATCACGCTGACGGCGTTGATTTCCGGCGTGATGCCGAAGCGCAGCCGTGAATAGAGCAGAATGGGCACGGTGGGGTCGGAGCCGCTGAGGAAATAGGTGGTGTTGAAGTTCTCGAAGGAGAACAGGAAGGCAATGATGGCCGCGCCGATGACCGCGGGGGAGAGGAAGGGCAACGTCACCAGGCGGACGGCCTCGGGGTGGCTCGCGCCGAGGTCCATGGCGGCTTCTTCCAGCGAGAGGTCGAAGCGTTTGAGGCGCGCGGCGATCACCATCGAGGTGGTGGTGGCGACGAAACTGATCTGCCCGAACACCACCAGCCAGAAACCCGGCCGCAGAAAGGTGCCCGCCCCCGCGCCGAAGATTTTATCCAGCCCGTTGGCAATACCATAGGAGAAGGCCAGGATGGAGGTGCCCAATACCACGCCGGGGACGACCAGCGGGCCCAACATCAGCAGGTAAAGTGCGTTCTGCCCGGCAAACTTGTGGCGGATGAAGAGGAAGGCGTTGTTGATGCCCAGCAGGATGGAAATGATGGTCACCACGGCGGCCACTTTGAGGCTGACCACGATGGCGTTCATCATGCGGGCGTCGTTGAACAGCCCCACGCGGTCGGGCGTGCTCGATTTGAACCAGTCCAAGGTGAAGCCCTGCCAGGGAAACGATGCGCTGGGGTTGTTGTTGAAGGCCAGGATGGTCACGATGACCAGCGGCCCCAGCGTGAAGAGCAGCGCCAGCACCGCGTAGGCATAGAACAGTGCTTTGCTAAGGGTAAAGCCCTCTCGTCGAAACATCACATCGCCTCCGAGAGATCTTGTTTGGTGACCTTGAGCACAATCCACACGAAGACGACCGAAAACGTCAGCAAAATGACGCTGAACGCGGAGCCCTTGTTCTGGTTGAAGCGGATGATGAACTGGTTGTAGATAATCTCGGTGAACCACAGGCTGTTCTTGCCGCCCAGCAGGGTGACGGTGACGTAGTTGCCCAGGTTGAGCATGAAGGTCATGATGCTGCCGACCATGATGCCGGGGGCGGCGTGGGGGATGATGATTTCCCGCAGGGTGGACCAGAAGTTGGCGCCCAGGTCGTAGGCGGCTTCGATCAGGCTGTCGTCCAACGTGTCCAGCGAGTTCATGATGGGGATGGTCATGAAGAGCAGGGAAGTGTAAACCAACCCTAAGGCGATGGTGTAATCGTGGTACAGGAATTCGACGGGATGATGGATGATGCCCAGGCGTTGCAAGAGGTAACTGAACACGCCGCTTTCGCGCAGCAATACCATCCATGTGAAAGCCTGGATGAGCTCGGAAACCCAATAGGGCAGGATGACGGCTAGCAGCAGCATGGCCTTGAGGCGCTTTCCGGCGACTTTGGTGATGATGAAGGCCAAGGGGAAGGAGACGACCAGGGTCAGCAGGGTCACCAAGGTGGAGAAAACCGCGGTGCGGACGAAGATGCGGCGGTAGAGGGGGTTTTTGAAGAAGTAGAGGTAGTTGGCTAAGGTGAATTCCCCGCCCCGCCGACTGACAAAGGAAAGGTAGAACAGTTTGACGTGGGGGAGGACGAAAAGCAGCCCAATCCACAAGAGCATGGGGATGAGCACCAGCCACAACCCGCGGCGTTTAGACGATGCGTTCATGTCACACCTCCGCTTCGGTGGAGGGCTGGGCTACGGGATGGAAGGCGTTGGCGGCGTCCCAACGCCAGGAAAGGGTGACCACGTCGCCCGGCTGGACTTCAGGGGCATCTTCCGTGTGCTGGATTTTGACGTTGAGGCTGAGGGGGCGTTGGGCTTCGACCAGATCCACCACCACCAGCGAGTGGGAGCCGTCGAAGTTGACCTCGCTGACCTTGCCGAGCAGGCCGTTTTCGTGTTTGCCGGGGCGCAGGGAAATCATCTCGGGGCGGATGAAGAGATCCGCGGTATCGCCCACGGCGAGGTCTTCTCCGGCGCGCCCTGCCATACGCAGGCCGGCGAAATCCACCTCGACCTGCGGATCTGGGCCGGGGCGCACGGCCAGCACGCGCCCGCCGGTGAGTTTGTTGTTTTCGCCCACGAAGGAAGCCACGAAATGGGTGGCCGGGCGGCGGTAGAGTTCCTCCGGCGGGGCGATTTGCTCGATTTTACCGCGGTTGATGACCGCCACCGTGTCGGACATGGCGAGGGCGATGGTCTGGTCGTGGGTGATATAGACGAACGTTGTGCCCGTGCGCGCCTGGAGGTGCTTGAGTTCCAGTTTCATGCTTTGGCGCAGTTTGAGATCGAGAGAACCCAACGGCTCGTCGAGGAGCAGCACCGTAGGCTCCAGCACCAGGCTGCGGGCGAGGGCGACGCGCTGCTGCTGGCCGCCGGAAAGTTGATGGATTTTGCGCTTTTCCAGCCCTTGCAGGCCGACGCGGGCCAGGGCATCTTTTGCACGGCGTTCCATTTCAGCTTTGCTCATCCCGCCGCGGCGGCGCAGGCCGAAGGTGACATTGTCCAGCACGTTCATCATGGGGAACAACGCCAACCGCTGGAAGACCATGTTGCACGGCCGCTTGTTGGGGGGCACGTCGTTGACGCGCTGGCCGCCGATGTAAATGTCGCCGCTGGTGGGTACCTCGAAACCGGCGATCATGCGCAGCAGCGTGGTTTTCCCGCTCCCCGAAGGGCCTAAAATGGAGAAAAAACTACCCTTGGGCACTTCGAAACTGACGTTGTCCACGGCCACCAGGTTGCCGAACTTTTTGGTCACGTTCACAAGGGCGACATCGATTTCTGGGGACATCTCTGATTGCCTCTTGAGTGGAAAAAAAGAGGCTCACGCCCCAACGACAAGAGCCTCGCCGGGGCGTGAGCGAAAGCGCGGTTATTTGGATTCGGCGGCTTTGACCTGCTCGAGGACGTCGGCCTGGATGTCCTGCGCGTAGGGCGGCAGCGGGAAGTACCACTTGATGGTCTTCATCTTTTCGGGCGGCAGGGTCTCGGCCACGATCTTGGCCATCTCGGGCGAGGCGAGTTCCACCGCACCCTGGGAAGCGGTCTGGTAGCCGGTCTTGTTGATGATGACCGCGGCGTTTTCCGGCTTCATCACGAAGTTAATCCACTTGTAGGCGGCATCGACGTTTTCAGCACCGGCGGAGATGGCAAAAGTGTCGAACCAGCCCACCGCGCCTTCCTTGGGAACGACGTACTTGAACTTGTTGGGGTATTCTTTCATCAGCGTCCAGGCGATGGCGTCCCAACTGGTGGCAACCCACACTTCGTCGTTCTTCAGCAGGTCTTCCAACTGCTGGCGGGAATCCCAGTACGTGCGCACGATGGGCTTGCATTCGATCATCTTGTCGCGCACCGCGTTCATCACCTTGCGGTACTCGTCCTCGTTCTTCACGGCCTCGGCGGGGTCGTAGCCCAAGGCATAGGCGAACATGTAGAGGGTGTCGTACTTGGCGCGGTAGGTTACCCGCCCTTTGTACTTCGGGTCGCACAGGTCAAGGTAACTCTGACCGGCGTCGGGAGCCTTTTCAAGGTTCACGACCATGGCGGTGGTGCCCCAAACGAAGGGGAGCGCATAGGGCTTGCCTTCGTATTCGGAGTTCTTGAGGATGGAATCCCAGTAGGCGGGGATGAAGAGGTCTTTGTTGACCTTGCTGAGGTCGATGGGTTGGTAGATGCCGAATTGCTCCTGCGCCGTGGCGACGTAGTTGAGGGTGGGGGAAACCAGGTCGAAGCCCACGCCTTTGGTGGCGGCCATCTTGGCGATGAGTTCGTTGTTGTCGCCGATGTAGGTAATTTCGACCTTGATGCCGGTTTCCTTGGTGAATTTGTCGACCAGTTCTTCGGGCGCGTAGCCTTCCCAGGTGAGCATACGCAAAACGCCACCGGAAGCAGCCGCAGGGGCTTCGGTGGCGCTTTGAGCAGGGGCCTCGGTGGCAGCCGGGGCTTCGGTGGCAGCAGGCTTGGACGAAGGCGCCTGGGGTTGAGGCGTCTTGGCAGCACCGCCGCAGGCAGCCAATGCCAGGGCGAGCACCAGGACAAAGGCAAAGAGCATCCAAAATTGGCGTTTCATGGGGACCTCCTTAGGGTTCAAAAAGTAAGAAGAAAGGGAACAACGGAAAAGGAGAGGACTTTTTGAGGTGTTTTCCTCCTTTCACTCCCTCCAAAGAGGGAAAAGTGGGGTGAGGTGATTGTACCATAAGAAAATGGTATATACAAAAAGCCCGCGCAAGGCGGGCTAAAGGCTGTACTGTTCGGTGACCCTACGGGCATTTGCAGGAAGGGTCATAGGGGCTACAGCCGAGGTCGCCGAAATCGAGGGTCAATACCTGGCCGGGGTGGAGGGAAACCAATACTGCGCCGCCCATCGAAGCGCCATTGATGCCGTAAGCACACCATGGAGGGCCGCCGGGCAGGGTCACGCAATAGGTGGCCGGGGCGACCTGGAAATGGTAATCTCCCTGGGCGGTGGTGGAGGTTTGCGCCAGGTTGGGGCCAACGCATTGCCCCCCAGTGGCGGCTGTGAGCCAGACGGTCAGGCCGCTGAAGGGAGCCTCCATCTTGTTTGCCGTTGCGGTTGGTATCGTGGAAGATGCGGCCTTTGACTGTGGCTAGGCCAGGGGTTGGTGGAGGGGTCATGGGTGGTATGGGGCGATCGCCTGTAACCGTGGCATACTGCCCCCAAAGCCAGCATACGTGCCCATCGGGCAAGCGCACGACCCAATAATCGCCCGACGTGCTTCGCCCCAGCACTTCGGCTTCCTGCCCAACGAGCAAGACGCCAATTCGTTCGAAAGCCTCGCCGGGGCCTTTGCGGCAGTTGGTCTCTACGCTGACGACGAGGCGCGAGGGAGCAGGCGAAGGTGTTTGCGCTGGAGGCGCAGGCGAAGGGGAGGGGACGACTGTAGGCATAGAAGGTGGCTTCGATGGCGTGGCGGACGGCCCCCTGGGAGAAGCGGTCGGCGACGACGCGGTCAAAGTGTCTCTGACTTTGGCCGCCACGGTGGCATTGAGATCCGGCGTAGGCAATGGTGAACGAGGGAAATTACAGGCCGTCATCACGACAAACACGACCACGGCCATCGGTTTCAAACCAAATCGCTGCATGATGGTCTCCTTCCAAAAAGGATCTTGTTTCAGGATTTCCCAAATATAGAATAGCACAAAATTTATCGCCAAGCAACCGGGGCAACCCGTCGAATTCGCCTGCAGGATTACACAGGCGCCGCCGACGCGTCAAGTTGTGAGACCCTGACAAACGGCGTGCGAAAGGAATGGTTTGTGGAGGAAAGCGGGCAACGGGAATACAGTGAGCATCGCTCAGGTGCGTTAGAGGTCTTCCTACAAGGGACGCTCTACGCCAGGGCGGATTGGCACCGGCTCAGAGGCCGCCTCAAAGGGGAAGAGATCAGCTGCCGCCCGCTCCCTTATTACTTTTGATAAGTGAGATTATCACAAACATACTAACAGGCACAAAACCTCCCCCAAGACCACCTCTGCCTTACTTTTCAAACCCATCAACCCGCTTCTATTCCAGGCCAACGCCACCTTCTTCAAAAACATCCCCCTGACCCTGGCGACAACCCTCGCCAGGGGCCACGACAACACCCCCCTATACCGGAACCCAGGTCGGGCTCCTGGCAACCTATCCCCCCCACAACGCACTTTATTTTGAAACAAATGTTCGCGTTACGCCCTCTTTGCCTCCCGCTCAACTCCCCCTCTCATAACGCCTCAAGGTTTCCGTACTCCCAGGCTACGGCTCCCTCTCACTCTGGCCACCCCTGCCGCCACAAACGGATATATAATTCCACCAGGTAGGGGTCGAAAAGCACACCCGCCTTGGCTTGCAGGTAGCGGATCACTCGCTCCCGCGGCCAGGGCAGACGATAGGGACGCTCGCTTTGCAAAGCGTCCCAGACGTCCACAATCGCAAAGGCTCTCGCTGCAAGAGGGATCTTGCTCTCCTTGAGGCCAAAAGGATACCCGCTCCCATTCCATCGTTCATGATGATAGAGAGGAATTTCCACGATTTCAGCAGGCAAAAACGCGGCTTTTTCGAGGATCTCTCGCGCCAGCAGCGGATGACGGCGCATCACCCGCCATTCCTCCGCCGTCAATGGCCCCGGCTTGTGCAGGATGTTATCGGGCACAGCCACTTTCCCAATATCGTGCAAGAGCGCCCCCCAACGCCAGAGGCGCAACGTCCACTCATCAAGGCCCAAGGCCCGCCCTAAAGCCACCGTCGCGCGCGCCACACGATGGGTATGGTCGCTGGTTTCCAGATCGCGGACATGCAACGCCGCCACCCACCCCTGCACAAAGAGGTCGGTCAGATAAGCCCGGAGAACACCCCCACCTTCGTCCAGGGCCAACCTTAGACGAGCCCCTCGTTCCCTCTCTGCCCCCACGACCGTCTGCAAAGGATTTGTGGGCACCATGTCCATCGCTCCATCATCTGCATTGTCAGGCCGCTGTCCCGGCGTGTTTCCACTGCGATGCTCAGGAAAGCGAGGCGCACCCACCCAAGGCTTCAAGGGAGAAGGACTCGTCAGATCAATTCCATCGACTACTCCTACCTTTAGCCGTGCCTCAGGAAGGCCCACCACACCGCTCTCTCAGGCTGCGCCCACCGCCTGGTAAGCCGCCATAGGCATATCCACCGCGGGCACGGGCACTTGTTGCTGATGCATCAACGCGTGCAACTGCGCGACAAACCCATCCAACGTCGCGGCCCGGGCACGTTCCAACACCCAGCGCTCCTCTTCTCCCAAAGGGAATTCGCGCAGCACCTGGTCAGTTTGCCCCGCCAACAGAGCTTCACAAAAGCGCTCGTCCATCAGCGCCCGGGTCACGATCGCGTTGAGGGTTAGCTTGCACATTGGGAGCCTCCTTGTCGAAGCCGCCGTTAGACGCCATGACCACCCGGAATCAAAATCCCTTCCGCCCACGCATAATGCTGGGGAATGAGCCAACTGGCCAGCAGCGCCAGGGCAATCACCACCACCCGCAACAACGCCCGCCGACGCGGGTCAGCCAGTACCATCATCGTCCGGTTCATCACCTTGTTCAACATGGGTAACCTCCTCTCTCGAGTCACTAAAGGACGCTCCACGCGTCACGACCGAATTTGTGCCTGCATCTTACCCCCCGCCCTATGAACAGCCTTCTGAACAAATGACAAAAAACCGCCATGTGGCGGTTCGCGCGTGTGTTTCCCCTGGTCATCCATCTCCTAACGGCTCATTGCAGAGACTCCACAAAGCGCCGCAAAGCCTGATCTGGCTCCACCCCCAACTCCTTTTTCAGGCGGCGTCGGTAATCCCGATAATAGGCGCGGGCACGGGAAGGCTTCCCTGTAGCCACCAGACACTGCAAACGGTAAAGATGCCAGCGATCGTTATAAGGTTCTGCAACCAATGCAGGCTCAAGCCACTTCAGGGCTTCCTGCCATGCACGGCGATGCATCGCGTCCTCGATCAACCATGCCAGGGCTTCCCCATATCGGCGCAGCAACTCATAGCGCCGCTCACTCACCCAGGGGAAGTCCATATCCTCCAGGAAATCGCCGCCGTAAAGCCACACTGCACGGGTCAACAACTGACGCCGCTCTTTCGGCTCCGTAAGCGTAGAAGCCTCTCTCAGCATTTGTTCGAATTCGGCGACATCATAGCGCACCTGCAGATCAGGGTGCAGACGATAGCGCCCCTCCTCCACTCGGATGAAGTGCTTGCCACCCAAAGCCCGCCGCACCCGCCACAAGGTGGCGTGAAGATTGCTGTTTACCTTTGCCAGCGAAAAGTCCGGCCAAAAGGCCAGGGCAATCTCCTCTTTGCGCACCGGGCCGCGATCGAGGATGAAGAAAAACAACGCCCGCGCACCCACCGCCCGCCAGGCTGCACGCCCAATCCGCTCCCCACCCCACCACACTTCCCCCACGCCAAAACCATGCACCACCAAAAGAGGCCAGGCAGCCTGCGGAGAGGTCTCCGGGGCAAGCGCCAAAGGCGGTTGCCCCAAACGCGTCAATTCCTCCAAGACAGGGTGCGACAAGCGAGCAGACATCCCCCGCAAAAATGTGCGCAACCGGCGTGCCTCAACCCGCAGGAAATACACATACCCCAAGCGGGCGATGATCTCCAGCGCGCGCTGCAACAAGTGCAAGGGGCGCTCGGTTTCCCCCTGGTCGGCCAGCAACGCCGCCGTCAGCAACAAGATGCGCGCTTCGTCTTCCTGCGAAAGGCTCTCGTCGCGCGAGGCCAAAAGCGGCAAAAGCGACTCCAAAGCCGCCTTTTCGTCGCCCAGCAGCCAATACAAGCGCCCCTGCCAGGCCGCATACCAGGCGCTTTTCTGGGAATGCCCCAGCAACATGGCAGCCTGCCGCAAATGCTCAAAAGCCATGGAAAAACGGCCGCGAGCAGCCCACAGTTTTGCCATCCCCCGATGGGCTGCCGCGAGGGATTCGGTCGCCTGGCGCCGTTGCGCCACGGCCAGCGCTTCTTGGAGGGTCTTGTAGGCCTCTTCCCACCGTTCTTCCTCGTAATAAATCTCGCCAATGCCCGAGAGCACAGCCGCCAGGTTAGGCGAGCCCTGCTTGCGCGCCACCTCGGCGGCTTCCAAATAAGTGCGCAACGCCATTTCTTGCTGCCCGCTGCGATGGTACAGAAACGCGAGGTTATTCAAGATGGCCGGAAACTCAACGGGGTTCAGATGGTGGGTGCGCCAGATATCCCGCACTTCGCTAAAAGCCCGCAAGGCATCGCTCAGACGCCCTTCCTGGAAATAGAGCACCCCCAGGTCCTGCAACACTACCGCCGTGTTGTACGCCTTTTCCTGTCGTTCGCGCCCCGTGGCCCCACCCAACGCCTTCAGATCATGCACCACCCTCTCTAATTTACGCAATGCCTCGTTGCGCCGCCCCAGGTAATAGGTTGCCAGGGCTTCCACCCGTCGCGACTGAGCAAAGCGCATCTCTCTTTCCCACAGCCCTCCCTCCAGTTGACGCAACGCTTCGCTGGCACGGCGAGCCAATTTCGCCGCCCGCGCATAGTCGCGCCGCATATAGGCATTGAGCCCCTGGGCCTCCAGCAGATTAGCCCACAGCAAATCATCTTGTTCCTGCGCCAGGACCGGCTGCGCCAGAGCCAGCAACGCATCGCTCTCGGCAAAACGCTGCTGGTTGCCCAATGCCTTGGCATGGTAAAGCAAAAGGCGCGGGGCGCGGGGGCGCAGGTCAACCGGCCTTTCCAGCAGGGCCACCCAGTGCGCGAGCAGATCAAGGTGGCCGTTTACAAACGCTTCGCGTGCCGCCGCGTCCATCCATTCTGCCGCGCCTTCCCGATCGCCAGCCGCCAACCGATGAGCCACAGCCCGCTCCACATCGCCCCGCTCCCAAAACCACCGCGCTGCCCGGGCGTGCAGCGCCACGCGGTCTTCCAGTGCCTCGGCCTGCAAGCGGCTTTGCAGAAAATCCGCAAACAATTGATGATACCGATACACGGCGCCCTCATGCGTATCCACGCGCGTGACGAACAAATTGCGGTTTTCAACCTCCCGCAAGTATGCCGCCGCGTTTGGCTCTTGCAACACTTCCTCACAGAGGGCCACATCGAATTCGTCAAAAAGGCTGGTCTTCAGCAAAAAATCCACCAGATAGGGCGGCAGATGCCTGAGCACCTCTTCAGCCAAAAAGGCGTACAATTCCTCACGCTCCCCGTGGATGAGGGGAAGGCTGCCTTCGGTGCGCAGGCGGATGGCGAGGAGCATGGCGATAATCCACCCATCGGTGCGGGCGGCCAGATCGGTGGCATAATCCAGCGGCAGGTCGACGTCGTAAGCCAGCCGCGCGAGGGCGCGCAGTTCTTCCGCGGTGAAGCGCAGGTCTTCAGGACCTATCAAGCCGAGTTCATTCCGTAGATACAGGCGGGTGGTAGGAATGCCATACACGCTGCGCGAAGCAATCAGCAAGCGCACTTGGTCAGGCAGGTGCTCCAGCCATGCCTCCACAAAGTCCACCACCTCTTGCTGCTCCCCCACCAGGTGGTAATCATCGATCACAAGGAGCGTAAAATCATCAACATGCTCCGCAAGCAGGTTGTTCAACCACCCTGCCAGGGCCACGGGGTTTTGCGCCGGTAGCACGCCTTCCAGCAAGTCGGCCAGCACGTCCCGCATGTGAGGGAACACCTGCAGGAAGGCCCCGGCAAGGTAACGCACAAAACGCCGCAGGTCTCTATCCTCGGCGGTGACGTGATACCATCCCACCCTGGCAGGCGCTTCGGCAGCAAAATCGACCAGCAGGGTGGTTTTGCCAAAACCCGCGGGCGCCGTAATGAAGGTCAGGCGGCGGTGGAGGTTCTGATGCAATCGTTCCACCAGCCGAGTGCGACGTAACACACCCGGAGGCCGACGCGGCACCTGGATTTTGGTGAGGAGCAGGGGGAATTCCTCTGAAGCAGGGGTGCGATTCGCCATGTCACCTACGGGGGAGAAGTGTTCATGACCACAACCAGCCTAAGCGTAGACGAATTTGCGAAAAAAATCAAGTGGGAGCATACAGAGATTCATGGGAGCATATAAAGATTCAAACGAGAAACAACTCCCTGGGCTTCCTCACCTCACCTATTTTGAAACGATCCATCCCTGGCTGGTACGGTGGTGGGCACAAGATAACCGCTTTCTTCATTACGCTTTTGATAAATTACAACCTGCAAAAAACTCACAACGCAAACCCGTACATTTTACCCACTTCACGACACATTTCGGCAATCTCCTCTCGCCTCAAACCCCATTGTTCCAGCGTATAAGCGTTGCGGGGTCGGTACGCCCGCGCCCGCGGCGTCTGCTCGTCGAGATAGGCTGCCATCTCCGCCGAGAGCGGCAGATCCAACTGCTGATATATCCGGCGCACCGTCGCGCCGAGGTCCGCAGTCAATGCCCGATAGTGCACCCGAATGTAACGCTGCGGCGGCAGGTGTGCCAGGTCTTCGTGCAGGCGGCGGTACCACAAGCAATACACCTCCGCGATGACACGCGCTTCACGCCGGTAGTGGTCAGGGCAGCCGTTCATTCGCCAGTGACCGTACCACAGCGTCATGGCCGAGGGAATAACCTCGTAAGGGTGACGCACGAGGTGGATGAACCTGGCGTCCGGAAAAACCGAAAGCACATCCGGAATAGCAGGCGCAAGGGTGGGCACTTTGGCAAGGTGACGCCTGCCGGGATGGGCGGTATGGTGACGCTGAATCATGCTGCGATAATAAGCCATATCGCGCCGCCGACGCGCTTCGGGCACCCGCCGGTGGTAATCGGCGTACTCGGCCAGCGCGTCTACGAAAGGGAAAAAGGCCAACAAATCGTAAGAACCGGCAATGTGCAGGAAGAGCATGGTTTCTTCCTCCACGCCGGTGAGGCGCGGGCGATGGGCGCGGTAAAGCGCCTGCGCCTGCGGCGCGCTCGCCATCCTGCGGCCCATCATGTCCAACAACCGCCGCAGGGGCGCACCTATCCGCCGATCCAAGGTCAACAGCGCCCAAACGGCCTTGCGCTCCACCACCGCCGGAGCAAGCGCACTTTCCCACAGTTTGAGCGCCGAGAACTGGGGGTCGCGCGCCAGCGTCTCGAACAGCAACGTGGTCGCCGAGCGGTGCGGCGCGACGATGAAAACAGGGGCCTCGACAGCCTCCTGCCGATAACGGCGGTAAAACACCTCGTCCAGTAGCCAGGCCACGCGATGCACGATCTCCACCAACGGGTAAGCGAACAACACCGTGCCCAGCAAGAAACCCCAGCGGTGAGGGCACAGCCGCCCCGGCGTGTTGCGGCTGCGGAAGAAACTCCGGTACAGCAGGCGAAAAAAGAGGGGAAAGTTGTAATGCATCATTGACACCATCCGGCCAGGGGAATCTACACCGACTGAAGGCAGTCTAAAAGGGGATATCCCCTCCAGCGGGCGGCGGGGTACGCTGCCATTGCCACAACTGATCGTCAAGAGTGGGCAAACTGACCAGGGTGACACCTGTCCCCTGCCAACGATCGCCACTGGGCGGCTCGCGTCGCAAGCGGGCAGCCAGGGTCTCGGTTTCCCTCGTCCAGCCCCGGCGGGCGAAGAGCACGAAATGCACCCGCCATTTTTTCTCCCGCGGCAACACCTCCTCCGTGCGCGCCACCAGCCGTTCCAGCACTTGAGGCCCCACCGGCCGCGGCGACCATTTGCACTCGCCCAAGATGAGCGTGCGCTCGCGAGGGTTCCAACCAACCACATCCACCTGAGCATGCCGTGTCCAGGCCGCGCCCACCTCCAGCGGCTGAAACGGCAACACGCCCCGGCTGCCAGCGTGCAGCGTCCACAGGCGGGCAATCTCCTCCCAGGTGTACGCGCCGATGAAATCTAGCAAATGGCGGCGTAGCTCGCTCATCAGCGGCTCGTGCACACCGGCGGCAATCTGGCTGCGGTAAGGGCTAATGAAGCGGAAGTAGAAGCGCAGGAACGGATCGGTGAGGTGATAGCGCCCCTGGCGGCTGTTGGGCGGTGCGGACAGCGAACGGCGGCGCTCGACGTAGCCGGTTTCCAGCAGCGATTCCAGGTAGCGGCTCACATGCCCGCCTGGCAGGTCGGAAGCGCGGCGAATTTCGGCAGGGGTATGTGCGCCGCGAGCGATGGCGCTCAGAATGGCATAATAATTGCCGGTCTCGCGGATGTAATCCTGCAACAAAAAACGCGGCTCATCGCTCAACGAAAGCGCGGCATGGGCGACAAAAGCCTTGAGGTTCTGCTGGAAGGAGACTTCGGGGTCCCAATAGACCCAATAGGCAGGCACGCCGCCTACCACGGCATACAGCGCGACCCGCGCTTCGGCATCGTAGTGTGGGAAAGCCTCCCGCGTGGCGGGATAAGGCAGCGGCGGCAGGCGCAGCGCGGCGGTTGCCCGACCGTACAGCGGCCCCTGCGGCGAAAGCACGTCCCGCACCACCATCCCCAGGTGTGAGCCGGAGATGACCAGCATGAGATTGCCGCGGCTGAGGGTATGATCCCAGGCGTGCTGCAACGCGCCGGCGACGCGGGGGCCGTGCTCCAGCAAGTAGGTGAACTCGTCGATCACCAACGCCACCCGGCGGCCGCGCTGGGCGGCCAATTCGCCAAAGGCCTCAAACGCCGCCCGCCAGGTTGGGTACCACACCGCCACCTCTCCCCCACCGGGGTGAAAGAAGCGATACACAGCCTGAGAAAAGGCGCGCCGCTGGTCGCTCTCGCTGGAAGGTTCGGCAGCCCAATAGAGCACGTCTTCGGGGTGCGTCTGCATCCACTCCCACAGCAAACGCGTCTTGCCCACGCGACGGCGGCCATAGAGCACAAAAAACGCCGCCTGGGGACGACGCCACAAGTTTTCGAGCAACGCCATTTCGCGACGGCGGCCAACGAAAGAAGAAGCGGTAGCAGGCATAGGCATGACATCCCAAAGACAAAGGACAAGGCCCGTCCCGATACGATAACCGAGGTTATGATAATCCAGATTAAGACTTTTGGCAAGAGTATTCCCCGCCGAAATTGCCCGGCTGGACGGTCGAGAAAGTGTTGTCCGCATCCAGATACACCTTCGCCTCAATCACCTTACGATCGTAGGGGTTTCCCTTGGTATCCGTCAAATAATGGCCGGTATCATCGTCAATCACATTGAGCAAAAAGTGGTTACGTGGTTATGCCCTGTTTAGGACGAACCGCCGCTCGCCCATACTCCATCCACCGATGGGCACCGAAGGACACCGAAAAAACATCGGCGAAAATCGGCGTCATCGGTGGTCGGCACGACGCCACCACGCCACGACGCAACGCATCCACACCCTCAGTGCTTTCTGTGGCTCTCTGTGGCCTCTGTAGTTTCCCGGGGCAAAGAGCGGCGCCACGCGCGGCGATTGGCTACGCTTAGCGTGCTAAAATTAAGAGATGAAAGATGCCCAATTTTCAGGGCACCACCATCTTCGCGAGGTGGTCCCTCCACCCCGCCACTTTCAATCCATGGAGGCGGCTATGCGCGCCATGCAATTACGGCACCACGCACCGGCGGAAGAACATCCGCTGGAATGGGTCGAACTACCCACACCCACCCCCGGAGCAGGAGAAGTGCGGATACGGGTGAGTGTGTGCGGCGTGTGCCATACGGATTTGCACACCGTGGAAGGCGACATCCGCCCGCCCCGTCTGCCGATCATCCCTGGCCACCAGGTGGTCGGCGTGATCGACGCGGTGGGGCCTGACGTGCCCTCGTCGTGGTTGGGGCAGCGGGTAGGCATGCCGTGGTTGTACCGCACCTGCGGCCAATGCGAATTTTGCCGTCGCGGCGAAGAAAACCTGTGCCCCAACGCCCAGTTCACCGGCTTTCACGTCGATGGCGGTTACGCGGAGGCGATGATCGCCCCGGTGGACTTCGTCTTGCCAATGCCGGAAAGCATCCCCGACGAGCAAGCCGCGCCGCTGCTGTGCGCAGGCATCATCGGTTACCGCTCGCTGCGCAAGGCCGACCTCCAGCCCGGCGAGCGGCTGGGGCTGGTCGGCTTTGGCGCCAGCGCCCATCTCGCCATCCAGGTGGCGCGGCACTGGGGCTGCGAGGTGTTCGTGTTTACCCGCTCGGGGGAACACCGCCGCCACGCGCTGGAACTGGGGGCTGCGTGGGTGGGCGGCGCGGAAGACGAGCCTCCTGCACTGCTGGATCGCGCTGTGATTTTTGCCCCCGCGGGCGGGCTGGTGCCGCTCATCCTGAAAAAACTCCGCCCCGGCGGCACCTTGGCCATCAACGCCATCTACATGAGTGACATCCCCACCATGCCCTACTCACTCATCTACGGTGAGCGCACCCTGCGCAGCGTGGCCAACGCCACTTACCAGGACGGCGTGGAATTCCTAAAACTGGCCGCCGAGATACCCGTGCGCTCGACGGTTCGGCTTTACGACTTGGAAGAGGCCAACCAGGCGCTGGTGGACATGAAACACAGCCGCTTCAACGGCGAAGCCGTGCTGCGGGTAGCGCACGGATAGCCCTGCCCTACTCCACATTCCACCGTCCGAAGAGGCATTGTGTATAGGGATGGCTATACGAAATACCGCCGCGGCGTTGCCTGCAGCGGGCACTCGAGAAGGCAACGCTCATCGGAGACCTTCGGAAGCGTTTGGCGCTAAGTATCTATCCGAAAAATCCCTGCAAGTGTGTCACTGCGAGGCGGGCTGACAAATGCGGTAAAAAGCTGATCGACTGACAAAACGCTGTCCATCAGCCAATCTCTCCTATCCCCCGATGAGCCTCGCTGGTGCTCGGCTCATCTGCCCCCTTCCCTCCCTTAGTAAGGGAGGAAAGGGGGCGGCTTCGGCGTCGCTACGGCGATGCCGAAGCGGGGGGAGGGAGAGAGCAAACACGGAAGCCCTCTTGACTTGATGAGATTTGTCAGTCAACGAAGGTAAAAAGTCAAACGTAGCCGCAGCCCGCCGAAGCAGTCTCCCCTACCAAGAGGGGATGGCTTCGCCCCGTTGGGGCTCGCAATGACATCAGCCGTGAGATTTTCCGGATAGGCTCTAAGCGCAGTGGCCTACACGACATCTGTCCTTTGCCGTAGGGTTATTATGGCTATACGAAATGCAGGGTGCCACTTTTTTCCTCCTGCCACTGCCAATTTTTTCCCCCAGATTCCTATGTCCCCTCGCGTCCCACGCGCCTCCCACCATCCATTTCCCCATCGTTAGACGGCACAATTGTTCCGCTACCAAAGAAGCACACGCCCTTTTCCCAAAAGCCAAGGAGTACCCTATGCCCCTTCCATCCACACCTAAGCGACTCTGGATAACCTTGGTGCTTTTCCTCACCGCCGTTGCCCTTGTCGGGTGTCATTCATCACCACCACCTACCCCCACGTCCGTCCCATCCATCCCACCACCAACCATCTCCCCCTCCCACACACCCACGCCCTCACCAAGCCCCACGCCAACCTTGACCTCCACGCCCACGGCTTCGCCCACCCCCACCATCACCCCCACCGCCACCCCTCAACCCCTTTCTGCCGAGACACTCCCCATGCTCAAGCCGGTTGCCGAAACACCATGGCACGGCTACCACGGCGTGTTGGCTGCTGCCGCATGGTCTCCCGACGGAACACGCATCGCCGGGCAGTTGACCGGCGGCATGCCCCGCATAGCCATCTGGGACGCTCAAACGCTTCGAAAAGAAGCCCTGTACCCCAACCTCACTTTTCGCCAATGGGTGGATGACGAAAACATCCTGGCACGCACTGGTGATGACCACTACGTCCTGGTCGCCATCCCCGATGGGGAAACCACACCGGTGGATCTCACCCCCTTCGGTGATGAAGCACAGATTACCGACTTGCGCTTCAGCCCCCACGGGCGCTACGTCGTGGCGCTGGCCGCCCCCCGTACCGTGCTGGTGTACGAGCCCGCCACCCACGACCTTCAACGCTACGATGTTCCTCGCAGCGCACGAGGCATGTTGGATCTCAACTTTGGGTTCATCACCAAAGACGAAAACTGGCTTTTCCTCTGGAGCCGGGCGGAACTGGATCCAGGCGCTTTCACAGTGGTTTTCAACCTTCACCAAAAACGGCGCTATGCCATCTATCCTGGCAGGCTCATGGCGTTGTCCCCCGACGAAAATCGCGTTCTCGTGTTGGACCGCGACATCAGCGTCAAGGTGGCCTTCACCGGCCCCCGTTTGAGCGCGTTTTCCTTTGGGGTCGGCCGCTACGACCCTCAAACCGAAACCTTCGACAGCTGGCTCGCCGTGTCCACGGATTTTGCATCCCAGACGCAGGTCGGCATGTTATTCGCCCACACCTCGCCGCCCTTTGACGCCCAGGTGCTCTGGCGGCAGATCGGCAGCCGTGAAATCGTCAAGACACTACGTCTAACACAAATCGCCGGCGGGGCAAACCTGCGCTTTGCGCCCGACCGCCAACGGTTCCTCACCACCTCTCACGACGGCTACCTGCGGGTGTGGGATCTGGAAGGCCACCTGGTGGCCGAAACCCGCGCCGCCGACGAGGTCATGGGGCTTTTCTCCTACCCCGACCTGGCCGTTGAGATCACTCCCAACGGCCAACGGCTGGCCCGGACCGACGGCTTCCAGGGCATCGCCATTTTCACCCTACCCAACAACGAACCCGACTTCATCCTCCGACGCCCGGAGAAAAATGACCTAGTGAACACCTCCATCTTTTTCCGCTTCGTCAACGACCACCTGCTGACCCTATCCTCCCCCGAAGGCGTTCAGATGTGGGATTTGAACACCCAGAAAGTGACCCATACCTACATGCAAGGCGCTGCATGGTGGCCAGATTGCAAAGCCGACGCCCAGGCGCGCCTGCTGCTCTGCGCCAGCCGCTTCGTGGCGCTGGTAGACGGCGCCACGCAGGAGATTCTGGGGCAACTGGAAGACGGGAAACACGTTCAAGCCAAGGCCATCCAGCCTCAGGGGCAATACGTTGCTTTGTGCAACCAACCGCCCTACGGCCACGAAGCCATCTTCCTCTGGCGCACACAACCTCTCCAGCGCCTCCCAAACCTACTGCTCACGGTCAAAGGGAAATCCAAGCCTGCTTGCGGGCGGCTGACCTTTTCCAGCGACGGGCGTTACCTCATCAGCAGCGCGGGCGGGGTATGGGAAGTTGCAAGCGGCGATCAGGTAGGCGAGTTCACACCCAGCCGCGAGGAACCTCCCCCAGACGAGCGCCCATCATCGCTCCCGCCGCTGCAGATTGGCGCCGGGCCCGGCGACTTCTTCTGGATGTACGACCCCGCGGACCACTCGCTGGCGCTCTACAGCCTTCCCAGCGGGCGGCACATCCGCACCCTCATCCTCCCCGCGGGCACGTTGGCCTTCCGTTTCGCCGAAGACGGCTCCCGACTGGTCGTCGTCCAAACCGACCGCATCACCACCTGGCAAGCCACCCCTTAGCGGCACAATTGTTCCACAAGAGAAGGCTTTACCCAAAAAAGGAGCGCCGACGGGCGCTCCTTTTCACATGCCACAGAACTTGTTATCACGCTAAAGGATTTTCCTCACCCGCCTCCACCCAGGCGCGCAAATGTGCCGCCAGTGCCTCCAACGCTTCGGCAGCCTGCCGCACGGTGGCAGGGTCGCCCAGTTCGGCGGCAAAGTGCTCCGCCACCTTGGGGACGTCGTCGCTTTCCAGCCGCAGGAGGGTACGCACCGGTGTTCGCATCCGGCGCGCCACCGATAGGCGCGGGTCGAGTTGTGCCCGACGAGGGCGCGCCTTCCGAGGCGTTTCTTTGGTTGCTGCAACGGGGGCTTCGTCCTCGGGCCGCGCCTGAGCACTGATCAACATCTTTATTCCCTCTTCCCACGTCTCTGGTGCACCCTTCAACACCTCCCGCAGCGCGCCCTCGGTCAAGCGGTAGCGGTCGGCCAGCAGCAGCAAATCGTCGGGGAGCAACAAAATCTGCAGGTAATAGCGAATGTAACGGCGACTCATCCCTAAAACCTGCTGGACGTGCTGCACCACTTCCGAAGGCAAACGACGAATCTCAGCCGCCCTGCGATAGTAAGCAAAATCACTTTCGCCGGTTTCCGGCAAGATACCCATCTGCTCCAGCACCAGAGCAGCAATTTCCCGCGCCCGCATGACCGCGCTGGGCGGCTCGGCGGTGATATTCTCCAACACCTGGCGGGCGCGAGAAGGGCGCTCGACCACCAACGCCTCCAGTTGGGGCTCCTCAGCCGCGCCCTGCTGTACCGCCTGCAGCACAGCGGCCCAAAAACGGCGCTCGCCAGTCTCCAAAATGAACCGGCGCGTCTGGGCATCCCAGTAGCCCGTCACGGGCTTGATTTGGCCGTGCTCCTGAAAGGAAGAGCCCATGTGGAGGAGGGCATGCACGCGCTCGGCCTCCGCAGGTTCCTGCTCGGCCAGGGCCAACCAGGCGCGGGCCGCCTCAAAGCAGTTCAATGCACCGGCGAAGAAATCCCGCTTGATTTCTGGCGGCAAGAGGGGACGCGGCTGGTATGGATCGGGCAAAATCTGCGTCACCGGCACACGCGTCACCCGCTTTCGTGCTTTTCGCCCACCTACAGGTTCCGCTGCCCGCTGCAACAGGTCGTCGTATTGGGTATCGGCAGTAGGCTGAAAATCATCAGCCGACCATTGAGGTTTCCGTCTTCGAGCCATCATACGCTCCAAAAGATAAAGGGAGGCCTGCGGAACAATCGTTCCGTCACCCGGCCACCAGAACAGAGCCTACCCCAGGGCACCTTTCACCCCTCCATCAACGCAACCCCAACCGCTGCGCCACCGCCTCTACCACACGTCTCATTTCCACCACAGCCTGGTCTTGCGTAGAACCCAAATGGGTGAAAATGTCCCGGCGCAGAGAGGAAGCATATGCCACCTGGGCACGCTCGGCCACTGGCAGCAAGACCAAATCCTTGTACTGCTGGCGCATGAAGCGGTAAATATCATTGGTTTCGCTGCGACGGAAATCACACCGGTTGGGGGCGATACCCACAATGCGCATTTCAGGGTTGTGCCGTCGGCGGATTTTTTCCACCACGGCCAACGTCTCCCGCAAGCCATCCACGCCCATTTTGGTCAATTCCATCGGGATGAGCACAGCATCGGCCGCCACCAACGCATTCAAGGTCATAGCCCCCGCCGAGGGGGGCGTATCCACCACAATCACTGCATACGCGCCCCGTAGCGGCTCAAGATACTCCTCCAGCGCATAGATCCCCTCCGCCAAATCGGAAGTGAGCACCCGCTCGGCCTGCGCCATCCCTTGAGGGCGAGTCAACACCACGTCCAGGTTACCCGACTCCGGGAAAGCCGCCGGGTGGATGATGTCCAACGGCGAGCCGCGAGCCGAGCCCAACAGATGCGCCGAGAGATCTTCCTCAACACGGGGCAGCGGATCACCGCGCGATTTCCCCAGCGCCCAGTAAGCCGCGTGGGCCTGCGGATCCAAATCCACCAACAACACCCGCGGACGCGGCGTGCGCCCACCGATCTTCAGCGCCAGCCCCGCAGCCACATTGACGGCAAAAGTTGTTTTTCCCGGCCCTCCCTTGAGAGCCGACACGGCCAAAATCATACGTTTCTCCTTCCCAACCACAAGAGGAGGTGCGCCAACCCGACGCCCATCCGCTCACCTTTATCTTATCATTCCTGCCCTCAAAAGGCAAGCATATTTTCACAAACAAAACGCCCTTCCCTTTCGTTTTGTGCAAAAAATGCCCCTGACAAGCAGGTTATGCACATTCTCGGCCTTACGGTATAATCCACCAAAAGAGGTGACCATGGAAACTTTTCCGACATCTTCAAGCGTAGCCCAGCGGGCGCTTCGCCTGCAGATGCTCCGTCTGCTGGAAAACCCGTTCGACACTTTCAAGGACGGGCGGTACTTTGTGCCCACCAACCAGATTGCGCGCGTGTACCAGGAAATCCGGCAGCAATGGTTTGCCGAAGCGCGCGGCCTGATACTCATCGACGGCGAAGCGGGGAGTGGCAAATCCGCCCTGGCACGTTTTCTGGCCGGAGGGCATTTACACGCGCCCGTAGTACTGGCCGTTGCCCCTCGCACGGCCAACCGGCTGCTGAAGCTTATCAACGACGGGTTGGGCTTGCCGCGCGTCAAGGAAGAGCAAGGGCGGCGGGCTCGCCTGAATGCGTTTCTCCAAGAGCAGTATGCCGGGATTGCGATCGACCTGGCCCAGCAAACCCTCACTCCTGCTCTCGCCCAACTGATTGCCGACCTGGCACAACGCACGACCGTCGTGTTGAGCGGTTACGCGGTGTTCAATCACCCGTGGAGCGCCCGCGGCGTCGAAGAGGCCACCCGCTATTTGCTCACTCCATGGGATTACGACACGCTGGTTTTCGTCATCGAAGAGATCACACGACGAGCAGGGCGGGTGATGGGCTCCCTGTTTACCCCCGAAGCACTGGAGCGGATCTACATCCTTTCCCGCGGCAACCCCCGGGAAGTATTGCGGCTGAGCAAAGCAGCCCTCGAAGCCTTACTGGAAAGCAACGGCACCACCATCGAACCATGGATGATTGGCTAACGGAACAATTGTTCCCCTGGCCGCCTTTGCCTTGCAAGGAATAAATACGAGTTGACCGTGCCCCTTTAAAAAGCCCGCCACCCCATCCTGGGAACGACGGGGCCGGCAATACCGAACATCGCCTGAACAAAAGCGATGAAGGGCGTTTGAACAAGGCCTCAAGGGCATCGCCTATCAGCCTCAAAGGCCCAAAGCGCCCTGCGGCAAGGAAACGAATCGCTTCGGTATTGCCTTTTTGCTCCTCTACCCTTCCCTGGCAGGTGGCCACGCTTTTGTCAGGATGCCATGTCCGTCACTTCTCTTGACCAGGCCCAAAAAGCCTGGCAACAAGCCCTTGGGCAACTACGCTACACCCTCAACCGGGCCGAGTTTGAGACCTGGGTACGCGACGCGCGCCCGCTAAGTTACGACGGACAGGTGCTACAAATAGGGGTGGCCAACGCGTATGCGCGCGACTGGCTGGCCGAACGCCTGCGTGCTCCCCTGGAAAATCAGTTGCGCGGCATCCTCAACGCACCGGTACAGGTGGTTTTCGTGGTGGCCTCGTCTGCCTCCGCCGAAACACTCACCGCGCCCTCCTCGCCCCCTTACGGAACAACTGCTCCGCAGGAGGGCACCACGCCGCCAGAGCCCCCGCCCCCCTCCCAACCTACCCACCCCTCTCGAGCCTCTTCCTCACACCCCCCACCCGCCACAGATCTCCAGGAAGTCAGTGTTCGTCTACGGGACGCGTTGCAACAACCACACCGCGTTGTTTTCCTCCCCGCCTACTTTCTGCGCTGGCTGCCTTACCTCGGCACACGGGCTGCCTGGCTGTACGTCGCTCTGCGACAGACCCACTTCCTCTCCCAGCAACGCCCCAGCGAGCCCCATCAGCCTATCCGCCCCGGCCAAGCCGTGGAAGCCACTCGGCAAACCCTGGCTCATTGGAGCCACCTCACCAAGCGCACTATCAACAACATCCTCAACCAGGGCTTGTTGACACCTCTTGTACAAGTGGAACGCGACCGCCACCTGGACGCCCACCGTCAGGCCC
>JALSPT010000226.1 GCA_026985785.1 Anaerolineales bacterium | reverse complement strand
CCTGGCGAAACTGATTGCCAAGGGCTACCATGTGGCCATCGCCGAGCAGATTGGCGAGCCGGGCAAGGGGTTGATGCAGCGCAAGGTGGTGCGGGTGGTCACGCCGGGCACGGTGCTGGAACCCAACCTGGTGCCCGCCGAGAGTAACAACTACCTGCTGGCCGTAACCGCCGACGAGCGCCGCCTCGGGATTGCCTACGCGGACATCACCACCGGGGAATTCGCGGCCACGGAAATTGTCACCGACGCCCCCCAAAGCCTGCTGCGCGCCGAACTGCTGCGGCTGCGCCCGGCGGAAATTTTGCACCCCGAGGGCTTCCCCCTTCCGCCCGACGCGCCCGGCCATGCCACGCCCTGGCCGTCGTGGCGCTTCGAGCCCGGTCGCGCCGAGGAAACCCTGCGCGCCCACTTCGGCGTGGCTTCCTTGGACGGCTTTGGCCTGCGCGGCAAGCCGCTGGCCGTGCGGGCGGCGGGCGCGCTGGTGCAGTACCTGCAGGAAACCCAGCCCGAGGCCTCCGGGCTGCTTTCCGGCCTGAGCACTTACAGCCTGAGCGAATTCATGGTGCTCGACGCCGCCACCCGCCGCAACCTGGAACTCACCGAAACCCTGCGTGAAGGCCGGGTGGAAGGTTCGCTGCTGGGCGTGCTCGACCACACCATCACCCCGATGGGCAAGCGGCTGTTGCGGCAGTGGGTGGGCAAGCCGCTTTTGGACGTCGCCCACATCCGGCAACGGCAGGAGGGCGTGGCCTTTTTCTTCGAGCAGGGCCTGCTGCGCGCCGAACTGCGCCAGGCCCTCAAGCCCTTGGCCGACCTCGAGCGCCTGACCAACCGGGTGCTTTCCGGCCACGCCCAGCCGCGCGATTTGGTCGCCATGCGGGAAACCCTGCGCCGCCTGCCCGCGGTGCAGCAAGCCCTCCGCCAGGTCGAAACACGCCCCGCGGCCGTGCCCGTGCCGCAAGCCTGCGAGGAAGTCCTTTCCCTGCTGGAGCGCGCCCTGGCCGACGAGCCGCCCGCCACCCTGCAACACACCGGCATCATCCGCCCCGGCTTTTCGGCGGAACTGGACGAAATCATCCAGAGCACCCAACACGCCCGCGATTACATCGCCAACCTGGAACAGGTCGAGCGCCAGCGCACCGGCATCAAGAACCTCAAGGTGGGCTACAACAAGGTGTTCGGCTACTACATCGAAGTCACCAAGGCCAACGCGCACCTCGTGCCGCCGCACTACATCCGCAAGCAAACCCTGGTCAACGCCGAGCGCTACATCACGCCGGAGATGAAGGAATATGAGGCGTTGGTGCTGAACGCGGAAGAACGCATCCACGCGCTGGAAGGGCGGCTGTTCAAACAGGTGTGTGCCGAGGTGGCTGCCCACGCCGCCTGCCTGCTGAAAACCGCGCGGGCGCTGGCGCGGCTGGACGTCCTGGCTTCCTTAGCCGAAGCCGCGGTGGAAGGCGACTACACCCGCCCCGAAGTGGTGGAAGAGGACGTTCTGGAAATCTACGATGGCCGCCACCCGGTCGTCGAACGCAGCCTGGAAGGCGAGCGCTTCGTGCCCAACGACACGGTTTTCGAGGAAGGCGAGCGCATCCGCATCCTCACCGGCCCGAACATGGCCGGGAA
>JALSPT010000225.1 GCA_026985785.1 Anaerolineales bacterium | reverse complement strand
GGGGCGGACGGCACTATTCGGGTTGCCCTGGCCCGACTCGTCAGCGGTGAAGTGCTCCTGCAGCCGGCAAATCAGGGAGCGGGGCGTCCCCTGGGCAGTTGTATGTCTGAGAGGTAAAGCATTGCCTCTCTGAAACCCTTGACAAATAAGAACAAATGTTCTAATATTTAGACACCTTTTCCGTCCTCACTCTAAGCAGGAGGTTGACATGCGATTCAAATCTTCTCCCTTCACCCACGTGCGCCTGGAGCGCAGCACGGTTTTTGGCATCCTCATCGTCGCGGCTTTGCTTTCCTTCGAAATTTTCAATTACAGCACCACCGATTTTGCGCTCCACGACCTGTTGGGCGATTTGCGCTTTGCCGGGTTGCGCTGGGCGACCATCTTAGCCATCGCGTTTTGCGGCATTGACTTTGCCGGCATTGCCCGCCTGTTCACGCCTGAGACCGGCAGCGATGAGCCTAAGGAGGTGTGGTACCTTTTCGGGGCTTGGTTGCTGGCCGCCACGATGAATGCGCTGCTGACCTGGTGGGGTGTGTCCATCGCCATTTTGGAGCACCAAAGCCTGGGCAACGCGGTCATCAGCCGGGAAACGCTGTTGAAAGCAGTGCCGGTGTTCGTGGCGCTGATGGTGTGGTTGATTCGCGTGCTGATCATCGGGACGTTCTCGGTGGCGGGTGAACATCTTTTCTTTTCCGATGCGCCTGCTGCCCGCTCCACGGCGCGCCCTCGACCCGCAGCCGCCCGCCCAGCCCGCCGCCCGGCTGCCGCCCAGCCCACCGCCGCCCGCCCGGCCTATCGCCCTTACTCCGCCAGTCCCGCTGGTGACGCTGTTCCGAGAAGTTAGCCATGTGGGGCGAGCCGTGGGTGGACGAGGAAGCCGACGATTTGCCGCCTGACGAAGCGTGGTCGTTGCAGGCGGCGGGGGAAACCTGGCTTCCTCGTCCGGCGCAATACCTCAGCCTGGTCGTGCTGCCCTCTGTGTTGGTGGTGCTTGTCCTTGCAGCGGCCATCATGCTGCGCTATACGCCTGCTTTTGCGCAGGCCGGGGCAACGCGCCCTGCGCCCCCGATGCAAAGGGCTGCGCCACGGGCGGTTAGCCCTGGCGAGGGGATTGCGCCGTTCTTCACCCCCGAAGTGCGCCACTGGGAAAGCGCCATCGTGCGTTGGGGGAGGGCCTACGGCCTGGATCCCAACCTGATTGCCACCGTGATGCAGATCGAATCCTGTGGCGACCCGCAGGCGCTCTCATCCGTCGGGGCGCGGGGGCTTTTTCAGGTGATGCCTTTCCATTTTTCCCCTGGTGAAAACCCCTTCGAGCCGGAAACCAACGCCCGGCGTGGCTTGACCTATCTTCGGCAGGCGATGCAGCGGGCGGGGGGCGATCCGGCCCTTGCGCTGGCGGGGTACAACGGCGGCTTGGGCGTGATTGGTCGCGCTCCGGCGTTGTGGCCGCTCGAAACGCGGATCTACGTCCGTTGGGGGGCGCCAATCTACCGTGATGCGGCAGCGGGCAAAGACCACAGCCCGGCATTGGAAGGCTGGTTGGCCGCCCGCGGGCGCTCGTTGTGTTTGCAGGCGCATCGCCGCCTGGGGCTGCCCTGATGACGCATTCTGTAGTATCATAGTT
>JALSPT010000224.1 GCA_026985785.1 Anaerolineales bacterium | reverse complement strand
AAAACCTTTGAAAAACTACATTTTTTTGGTATCCTTATGCTATCTTTCGACGCCCTGCCAAGGAGGAAAAGACACCCATGACATGGGAACACAAAGAATGGCTGACCCTCAGCGAGGTAGCCCAAATGCTCGGCGTACACCCCTCCACGGTGCGCATTTGGGCCAACCAGGGCAAAATCCCCGTACACCGCACCAACGGCGGCCATCGCCGCTTCCGCCGCAGCGAACTGGAAATCTGGATGCTCTCACGCGACGAATCGCTGACCACCGACATCCCCCAAGAGCTCATCCAGGCCATCCTGCGGCAAGTGCGGGCACGCGCCGAGCACGGCGACTTTCAGAAGGAGGAATGGTATCAAAAAATTGGTGAGGAGCACCGGCGCCATTTCCGAGAAGCAGGCCACCAGATGGTCCAACACCTATGGGCTTATTTGGTGAATGATGGGGAAAGCAACGCCGTAGAGGCCACAAGCCTGGGGTACGAGTATGCCAGCCGGGCTCGCCAAATCGGACTGACGGAGTGTGAAGCCCTGCGGTCGTTCATGTTCTTTGCCCAAGCGATGGTCGATGCTGTTCTGGAAATTGCGGCCAAACCCCAGGTTCAGGCCTCGCCCATGTGGATCGCCCTCCTGAGGAAGATCAATGCTTTTCTTCAGGGCGTTGCCCGCGGAATGTTCCAAACGTTCGACATCTACAGCAAAACGAACGCGCTCTCCCAGCCCCAGCCATGAGCACCAAATATCACGTCCTCATCATCGAAGATCACCGCGAACTGGCGCGTGTGTTGCGCACAGGGATCGCCGCCCTGGGTAAAGAATTTGTTGCCTGGGATGTCCCCTCCGGCGAAGAAGCCTTGCTGGAACTCCATCGCCACAAGATCGACGTCGCTATCATCGATCTGCGTCTTCCCGGCATCGATGGAAAGGAAACCGCAAGACGACTGCGGGAACGTCAGCCCGGCGTCAAAATCTTCCTCATCTCCGGTCAGGAAGAGCAGGAAGTCCGTCGAGCGGCTGAGGAAATCGGCGCGGAGGCGTGGTTTCGCAAACCGCTGGAACTGGCCGACCTGCTGGATACCATCGAGCGCAAACTGGGGCTGGTAAAAAGCATCCTCGGCGAAACGCCTGCCCGTCTGACGGCAGTGGAAGAAGAACAAGCCGTGGGGCGGATGAGCGACATTTTGGCCAATCTGCGGGAGACCCTGGAGGCCCAGGCCGTTGCTCTGCTCAACGAGGTGGGCAAAGTCGTGCTACAGGCGGGCTCCGTTGACGCGCTCATTGGCCAGGAAAGCCGCCCCGCTCTGATGTCCCTCTACAGTGCAGGGCTCAACGTCGCCCGCCACCTCCGTTTTTCCCCACCCAGCGCCCATTTTTACCTTAGTGGGGAGGACATGGCCATCTATCTAACAGCCATGGCCCCACAATACGCCCTTTTGGTGATCTGCAACCACGCCTGCCGAGACCGCTCCAAAGACGAAGTTGCTCACCAGATTCGGCAAGCGATTCAAGGCTTACGCCACATCATGCAACAATTAGGCATCCTGGAGCCGACAAAAGACCACCAGCCAGAGGTAGATTCGGCGTCGCTGGATCCCCAAACAGAGGATGCCACCGGAGGGAATGACGCCTCCGCCGACAGCGACCCGCTGCTGGCATTGCTCGAACAGGGGCTTCTCCCCGAAGACGCCGATGCTTTTTGGGAACAACTGGCCGAAAGGGAACCCATGGAACACGCCCTCCATCCCGACGCCATCACTTATGAACAAGCACAGCGCCTGGGGCTCACCCCCACTCAAGACGACGAAGGCTGAGAAAGGCTGGCGGGCAAAGAGCAATCAAATCCCTGGCTTGCCCGCCCTGGGGCAGGGCGGAGCCGCCGTAACAGGTGTTGGCTTCTCTTGTAAAGCGTTGCGAGCCTGTCTCTGGTTGCACGGAGTACGGAAATTGCTCCAGCCGTTGCTCGAAAAGCACCCTTGGTGCTTTGAGCCCCCTTCCCCCTGCAGGAGGAAAACGCGATGGATACCGCCTTGGCCCGGCAGTGCATTTTATTTCACGGCCTCTCGAACCAAGAGGCTGAGCAGGTGTTGGCCTTGGGGGCGGAAAAGACTTATCGGCAGGGTGATACCCTGACCGTGCAAGGCAGCCCCGCCGACAAAGTCTTTACCATCGTAGAAGGCATGGTAGAAATCGCCCTCAACACACGCGAAGGGGAGCGCACCCTGCTTTATCTTGGCCCCGGCCAGATGGTCGGAGAGATCTCCCTCATCGATGGCGGGCCACATTCGGCCAATGCCCGCGCTGTCCACAACCCCACTCGTGTGTTGGTGTTCGACCGCTCTCGGCTGTTGGACTTTTGCGAATCTCACCCTCACATCGGCTACATTCTGATGCGCAATATTGCTGCCGATCTGGCTTTCAAAATTCGCCACCACAACCTGAGCACCATCTAAACCCCAGATATTGCTTGGGGGGCGCTATGCCGATTTACAAAGTGAGTTACGTGGACCACACCCAGCCGGGCGGCGGAACCATCACTTCCCAGCGCACCGCCCCACAGGTGGGCGAGGTGGTCGTTCTCCGTAGCAAGCCCTATCGTGTGATCGAGGTGATCGAACTCATCCCCCCGCGCGGAGGGGTGCATTTCCTCCACGCGACCGTCGAGCCGACAGAAGAAAAAACACCTCCTGACCCCCCAGATGCCAGGGTGGGCTTTTGACATCGCAGACCGGCAGCCTCCTCCTCCCGGCCTGGAGGGATGCTTTTTGTGTCTTCTCTGTTTCTAAGCGGCATTCAAGCGATCTGTTTTGACATCGACGGCACCCTCAGCGATACCGATGACCTGATGGTGCAACGTCTGGCCCGCTGGTTGCGCCCGTTGGTGTTGTTGACGCCCCATTACGACGCCCAAACTCTGGCGCGGCGCGTGGTGATGGCTGCAGAAACGCCGTTCAACCAACTCTACGCCGCGACCGACAACCTGGGATTGGACGCCCCCATCTTCCGGCTGGTGCGCTTGCTGCGCCGCCTGCTGCCTCGCCGCCAACCCAAACGCTATCTCCTCATCCCCGGCGTGGCCGAGATGTTGGCCGCGCTGGCCCCCCGCTACCGCCTGGGCATCGTCAGTGCAGGCTCTCATCAGGCTGTGCTGGATTTCCTCGCCCATTTCGACCTGCAGCACTACTTCGGCAAGTGCATCGCCAGCGCGGAAACCTGCAAATACACCAAGCCCCACCCCGACCCGGTGCGGTGGGCAATGAACTGCCTGGGCGTTGCGCCGCGCGCCTGCCTGATGGTGGGCGATACCACGGTGGACATCCTCGCCGGGCGGGCCGCCGGAGCGCGGACCGTGGGCGTGTTGTGCGGCTTCGGTGAGCGTGATGAGCTCCAGCAAGCCGGTGCCGATCTCATCCTGCCATCGACCGCCGACCTGCTCTACCACCTTCTCTGATTGCGGAGATGCCTATGCCCCGCGTGGCGCTGTTCCTGGATTTCGAGAATTTTTACTCTACCCTCAAAAAGCGCACCATCGGCCACAAAGCGCCGTTTGGCGCATCGCCCCACCTGGATTTCGAGCAACTGGTCGATTACATCGAGGCACATTACGGCACCTTAGCGCGAGAAGATTTCATCGTCGTAGCCAATTTTACCCACTACAACCCCCAAATCGGCGGCTTGAACCGCGTGGCTACCGTGATCGACGCCCAGAGCTTTCAACACCGGGAAGCCCGACAACGGCGCTTCGGACACGGCAAAGGCAAGCGCTTCGTGATCAAAAACTACGCCGATATGCGCCTGGCGTTCGAGGTCGGGCGCCACGTCGCCACCCGCCCCGCCGAGATCTACATGCTGGGCAGCGGCGATGAGGCCTTCACCGCCATTGGACGCACGCTGCGGCAAATGGGTTTTCAGGTCATTTTCCTCGCCGCCGACCCCCATTCCGAAGCCACCGACCTCAACATCCAACTGGAGTTCGACCTGCTGGATTTCGCCATCACCCAGCGCGCTCCTGAGCCGGAGCCTACACCGCAACCAGCACCGACGACCGCTTCTGTGCGCGATCAGGCCGAAGAAGTGACTGCTCTGGTAGGCACGCTGCGGCGAGAACTCAGCACGGCCATTCCCCTGAAACTGGTGGAGGCGCTGCTGGGGCCAACACGCGCCGCAGAGGCCATCCGCCGCGCTCAAGGCGCAGGAAAAATCGACCTGTGGGACAGCCCCTCGGGCGTGCAGTGTGTTTCACTGCAAAGCGAGCGGCTGTACGGCAAGGTACAAGTCATGGAAAGCCGCCCCGAGGTGGTGGCCGCGGCAGAACTGCTGGAAGCCGTCCACCGGATTGCAGGCCAGGCTCCGCCGGGCGCCGACCGCGCTTACTGGCGACGCGCCCTTCGTGAAACGTTGGGGGTCTCCAACCGCCAGGCCAAGGCGCTGTTGCAGCGTTTGCTCGCTTTGGGCATCCTCACCGATGGGCGGATGACCCACCCTCATGTCACGCTGGAAGCCCTGCGGCAGTTGTTGAAGGAAAATCGCCCCTGACGCGCGGCGCTTACCGCGCTTGCAATTTCCCCTCGCCGATCACCCGCTTTGCCACCAGCGCGTTGATCTCCCCTTCCTCATAGCCCAAGCGGCGTAAAATTTCCCGGCTGTGTTCACCCAGCGCGGGCGCAGGCGGGCGCTGGCGGCGGGGCAAGAAGGGAAACGGCGGTGCAATGCCCACGGGACGCCCCGCCTTGTCCTCCAACACCAGACCGCGATGTTTCACCTGGGGGTGAGTGAGCGTCTCTTCGTAATCCAGCACCGGCTCCAGGCAGGCTTCCACCCCCTCGAACGCCGCCAGCCATGCCTCCAGCGGGCGGGTGCGGAAAACGGCGGCGATTTCATCGTACAGGGCGGGCTCCCACTGGCGGGGCAGCCATTCGGGATGGCCGACGGTCTGACAGAAGGCGCTCCAAAACTGCGGCTCCAGCGCGGCCAGGCTAAGGTAGCGTCCATCGGCAGTTTCGTAAACGTTGAAACACGGCAGCCCGCCTGCGAGGGGCATTTGACCGCGTCGGGGGCGGGTGCCGTGGGCAAAATACGGCCCTCCCGCCAGCGGCGCCATCCAGGCCACCACCGCGTCCATCAGCGCGACGTCCAGATACATGCCCTGGCCGCTGCGCTCGCGCCCCAGCAGCGCGGCCAGAATCGCGAGCGCGCCAAAGGTCGCTCCGCCCAGGTCGGCCAACGGGATAGAGGGCGGCACCGGTGGCCCACCTGCCAGGCCATTGAGCCCCAGCGAGCCGCCGATGGCCTGGTAGTTCAGGTCGTGGCCGGCGCGGTCGCGGTAGGGGCCGCTCTGGCCATAGCCGGAAAGCGAGAGGTACACCAACCGCGGGTTGATTTCCCGCAGGGTCTCATAATCCAGCCCCCAACGTTCCACAGCCCCAGGGCGAAAGCCCTCCACGAACACGTCCGCCCGGGCGACCAGGCGGTGCAGAATTTCCCGCCCTTCCTTGCGGCGGTAGTTGACCGCCAGGCTTTTCTTGCCGCCGTTGACGGCCTCGAACAGTCCGCCCAGGCCGGTTTCGGGCGGCACCATGCGGGCATAGTCGCCTACCAGCGGGGTTTCGACCTTGACGACCTCCGCGCCCAAGTCGGCCAGCATCTGTGTCAGGAAGGGCCCCGGCAGCAGGCGGCTCATGTCCACCACCAGGATGCCTTTTAGTGGAAAGGTATTGGGAGAAGAGAACATCCGTTACCTCGCTTGGCGCGGTTTTCCGCCGCGCCGCTGGGATGGGTGCTCGGGTCGCCGAGGCTGGTGGTGATTGTAGCACAATCTTCCGCCGCAGAGCGCCTCTCTACCTCAGGACAAGCCCGCCAACGAGGTCAGATCGTCGCGCATCGTCCCGTCTTGTGGTATGATTACGGCGTCGTAGCACGACGCCACTTTCTTGCCAACAGGTGGATTGACCATGGACGAACGCAAAATTACCATCATCGAAGGCCCTCCGCCCACTTTCGAAGTTGCCATGGACGAATGGGCTTTAGGGCTGGTGGAAGGGCCTTCACTGAGCCGCATCGCGGTGACGCAAGTCCGGGCACTCAACGGCCCCGCGCTGGTCGAACGCTGCTACCGCGCCTGGAGACAACAGGAGCCCATCCACCTGGAGTTTCGCACCCCGGAGGGTCTCATCCAGCGCCTGCCCATCGTGGCAGCCCATTACAGCCAGATCGACGATGCTGATGTGCTCCGGTTGTGGGTGGCGGCCAACGACCCCGACGTGCTGGTGGAATACGAGTTCGTGGACGAGATGCCCGGCGACGAGAGCGAGGTCGAAGCCGATCTGCTGGGCACCATCAACTTCGACGACATTCAGCAAGATCCGGAGGCCGACGACGAGGAAGACGACGACGATTTGTTTGCCAACCTGGGTTTCTAACCTCTCCAAAAGCCTTTGCAACGCCCCTTGATGGGGCGTTTTCGTTCCTGCCGATTTTGCAGACCAAGGAGGCAACTTTCCATGGGCGAGTACCAGACCATCCTCACGGAAGTTCATGAGCGAGTAGGGCTGATCCGCCTCAACCGCCCGCGAGCGTTCAATGCCTTGAACGCCCAGTTGATGCAGGAACTCACCGATGCCCTGAGCGCCTTCGACGCCGACCCTGCCATCGGCGCCATCGTAATTACCGGTAACGAAAAGGTGTTTGCGGCGGGGGCAGACATCAAAGAGATGGCTGCTGCTACCGCAGCCGATATGTTGACCAGCGGCTACATTGATCTTTTCGACCGCATTCGCACGGTCAGCAAGCCCATCATTGCGGCGGTATCGGGCTGGGCGTTGGGCGGCGGGTTCGAACTGGCCATGACCTGCGACATGATCGTGGCCTCGGAAACGGCGCAGTTCGGCCAGCCGGAGATCAATTTAGGCATCATTCCGGGGGCCGGCGGCACCCAGCGCCTGACGCGCACGGTAGGCAAATACTTGGCGATGGAAATCGTGCTCAACGACCGGCGGTTGAAGGCCGAAGAAGCCCTTCGTTTCGGACTGGTCAACCGGGTGGTGCCGGTCGAACGCTACTTGGACGAAGCATTGGCTCTGGCGCAGCAACTGGCTGCGCGAGCGCCGCTTGCCCTCCGGATTGCCAAAGAGGCCGTCAACAGGGCCCTGGAAACCTCGCTCACCGAGGGGTTGGCCTACGAGCGGCGGGTGTTTTACCTTTTGTTTGCCACAGACGATCAAAAAGAGGGCATGGCCGCCTTTTTGGAAAAGCGCCAACCCCAATGGCAAGGCAAGTGAGCGCCGGGCGCGGGTTGGGGCTATTCCCCGCCCGCGCCGCGCCGTTTTTCTTGACACCCCCCGCGGCCTCTGGTAAACTTTAGCGCACAGTGAAAACTGGTCCCGTGGTGTAGCCTGGTTTAACACGCCGCCCTGTCAAGGCGGAGAGCGCGGGTTCAAATCCCGTCGGGACCGCA
>JALSPT010000223.1 GCA_026985785.1 Anaerolineales bacterium | reverse complement strand
GACCCCAGCCGCGCAGGGCGCAGTATTTGGTGATCGCCGCAGTGAGGGTGGTCTTCCCGTGGTCGATGTGCCCCATGGTGCCCACATTCAGATGCGGCTTGGTGCGTTCGTACTTCTGCTTCGCCATCGGTTTCTCTCCTTACAAGAAATTTGCCTTATCGGGTCGGATTAGGTCTTACAGACGCGGGTCAAACCACTTCGCCCGCGATGATTGCTTTGGCCACGTTGTCGGGAACCTGAGCGTAATGGTCGAACTCCATCGTAAACGCGCCGCGTCCCTGCGTAATGGAACGCAACTGGGTGGCGTAGCCGAACATCTCGGCCAGCGGCACCATCGCGCGCACAGCGCGGGTGTTGCCGGCGCGCTGCTCCATACCCTGAATTTCGCCGCGGCGGGACGAAAGTTGCCCCATCACATCGCCGATGTATTCCTCCGGCACCACGACTTCCACCTTCATCACCGGCTCCAGCAGCACCGGCTTGCCCCGCTTGACGCCTTCGCGGAAGGCCATCGTGGCCGCTACTTTGAAGGCCATCTCGCTGGAGTCCACTTCGTGGAACGAGCCGTCGTACAGCCGCACTTTGACATCGGTGACCGGATACCCCGCCACCACACCGGCCTCGGCGGCCTCGCGAATGCCCTTTTCCACCGCCGGGATGAACTCCTTGGGAATCACACCGCCCACGATGGCATCCTCAAACACGATGCCTTCACCCGGCTCGGCAGGCTCCAGGGAAACGATTACATGCCCGTATTGGCCGCGCCCGCCGGTCTGCTTCACAAAGCGCCCTTCCACCTTGGGCACAGGGCGGGTGATGGACTCTCGATAAGCCACCCGCGGTTTGCCGACGTTGGCCTTGACGTTGAATTCCCGCTTCAGACGGTCGACCAAAATCTCCAGGTGCAATTCGCCCATCCCGGAGACGATGGTCTGGCCGGTTTGCTCATCGGTGCGGACGCGGAAGGTTGGGTCCTCCTCGGCCAACTTGTGCAACGCTTGGGAGAGTTTGTCCTGGTCGGCGGTGCTCTTGGGCTCGATGGCGATGGAAATCACCGGCTCGGGGAACGAAATGCTCTCAAGCACAATGGGCTTGGACATATCACAGAGGGTATCGCCGGTGAAGGAATTTTTCAGTCCCAGCACGGCGCCGATGTCGCCCGCCAGCACCTCGGTGACATCCTCACGCCGGTCGGCATACATCCGCAGCAGGCGGCCAATGCGCTCGCGCTTGCGGCGGGTGGCGTTGTAAACCTGCGCGCCCTGGGTAATCTTGCCCGAATACACCCGGAAGTAGGCCAGCCGTCCCACATAGGGGTCGGTCACGATTTTGAACACCAGGGCGCTCAACGGCGCGTCGTCGCTTGGGGGACGGGTTTCCTCTTCACCCGTGTTGGGGTTGACGCCCCGCACCTCGGGGATGTCGACGGGCGAGGGCAGGAAGTCCACCACGGCGTCGAGCAAGGGTTGGACGCCCTTGTTTTTCAGCGCACTGCCACAGTAAACCGGGGTCAAGTCGCCCCGGATGACCGCGCGGCGCAACGCGGCTTTCAGTTCCTCGATGGTGATTTCCTCACCCTCGAGATACTTGACGGTGAGGTCGTCGTCGGTCTCGGCAATTTGCTCCACCATGCGCTCGCGTGCCGCCTCCACCTCGTCCCGCAGTTCGGCAGGCACCTCCATCACCTTGGGCTCTTTGCCCAGGTCGTCCACCCACACGATGGCCTGCTCGGTGAAGAGGTCGACCACGCCGCGAAAATCGGATTCTGCGCCAATGGGCACCTGCACGGCCACCGGGTTGGCACCCAGCCGTTCGCGGATGCTCTCGATGGAACGCTCATACGACGCGCCGACGCGATCCATCTTGTTGACAAAGCAAATGCGCGGCACGCCGTAACGGTCGGCCTGGCGCCACACCGTTTCGCTTTGGGGTTCCACGCCCTGCACCGCGTCGAACACCACGATGCCGCCATCGAGCACGCGCAGCGAGCGCTGCACCTCGGCGGTGAAGTCGATGTGGCCGGGCGTGTCGATGATGTTGATCTGATAGCCCTTCCACTCGGCGCTCACCGCCGCGGAGACGATGGTAATGCCGCGCTCGCGCTCCTGCTCCATCCAGTCGGTGACGGTGTTGCCCTCGTCCACCGACCCCAAGCGGTACGTCTTGCCGGTATAGAACAGGATGCGCTCGGTCGTGGTGGTCTTACCGGCGTCGATGTGGGCGATAATCCCGATATTGCGGTATTTCTCTAAAGGATACTGACGTGGCATATCTCACCTACAGGCCAGGCCAACCACCTCTGCCGCTCAAACGCGGAAGTGGGAGAAGGCGCGGTTGGCTTCCGCCATGCGATGGGTTTCCTCGCGCTTGCGCACAGCAGCGCCCTGGTTGTTGGCCGCATCCATCAGTTCCGCCGCCAGTTTCTCGGCGAAGGACTTGCCGGAGCGGGCGCGCGCCGCACCGATGATCCAGCGGCAGGCCAGCGCGAACTGGCGGCGTGGGGGAACCTCCATCGGCACCTGGTAGGTCGCGCCGCCCACCCGGCGGGGGCGCACTTCCATAATAGGCGAGGCGTTTTTCAACGCCTGCTCGAAGACCTCCAGGCCGGGCTTGCCGGTGCGCTCTTCGATGATTTCCATCGCTTTGTACACCTGCTTGGCGGCCACGCTCTTCTTGCCACCGCGCATCACGCGGTTGATGAAGGATTGCACCTTCACGCTGCCGTATTTGGGGTCGGGCGGAATCACCCGCCGCTCAGGTCGATATCGTCGTGGCATAGTTCTCTCCAACTCCATGACCGGCGCTGGGCGCGCCGGTCGCTGGCATGACAAAGGATTATTCTTTCGGTTTGCGGGTACCGTACTTGGAACGCGCCCGGCGACGGCCTTCCACGCCGGTGGCGTCCAACGTACCGCGCACGATATGGTAACGCACGCCCGGCAGGTCTTTCACACGGCCTCCGCGCACCAGCACCACCGAGTGCTCCTGCAGACTGTGGCCTTCACCGGGGATGTAAGCCGTCACCTCGATGCCGTTGGTCAGACGCACACGGGCGATTTTGCGCAACGCCGAGTTCGGCTTCTTGGGTGTCATCGTGCGCACCACGGTGCACACCCCGCGCTTCTGAGGCGAGCCCTTCGGCATCCGCAAACGGCGCTGCTTCATCGAGTTATAGATGTACTGCAAAGCAGGCGCCTTGCTCTTGGTTTTCTTCGGCTTGCGGCCTTTGCGAACTAATTGGTTGATTGTTGGCACTTCTGCCTCCCGAAAACAATGTTCATCACGGTCAACTTGCGTAAACGAAGGCCATCATGGTGCGATGGCCTCCGCGGCGCGCCCGGCCAGGCCAGGCGCGAAAAAAGGACAAAAGGAACCTTACGCAGCAGGGCGCGATTGTACCACGGCGCGCAAACGCGCGTCAAGAAAGGAGGCTTTCCGGTCACAAATCTTCTCCCAGCCCCAGCAGCCCGACCTTGACCTTGGGCACCTTCGGCTTGCTGGATTCGCGCCCGAACTTCTCCACGCCATCCGGCGTAATCGCTTCCACCGCCAGCCCCAGGCTCTGCAACTCCTTCACCAACACCTTGAAGGACGCCGGTAGGCCAGGCTCTTCGATCGGCTCGCCTTTGACGATAGCCTCGTAGGTCTTGACGCGCCCTTGCACGTCGTCCGACTTCACGGTCAACATTTCCTGCAAGGTATAAGCCGCGCCGTAGGCCTCCAGCGCCCACACTTCCATTTCGCCAAAGCGTTGACCACCGAATTGCGCTTTGCCGCCCAACGGCTGCTGGGTTACCAGGCTGTAAGGACCGGTCGAGCGGGCGTGTACCTTGTCCTCGACCAGGTGGTGCAGTTTGAGGATCGTCATCACGCCCACCGTCACCGGGCGGTCGTAAGGCTCACCGGTGAGACCATCGCGTACAATCTGCTTGCCCAAGGTAGGCACGGGCTGGCCGGTGGCCAGGGAAACCTCTGCTGCTTTGGCGCGCACCTCCTCCGCAGGCACCTCGCTGGCGTCGTAGCCCAGGCTCTCCATCCATAGCCGCAGGCCGGCCTCCACAGCGCGAGCATCCTGCGCCTCCCGGCCATGCACCGGAATGTTCATATCCTCGAAAGCCAAGATCTCATCGGGGTCATAACCCTTCTCGCGCAGCCACTCGCGCAGTACCGACCGACGGGCATACACTTCGTCGTCGGCCAGGCGATAGACGTCGTACCCTTTGTCGCCCAGCCAGGCTTCCAGATACAGCGCCCGCACCTCAGCGTCGCTGCGCAGTTCTTCCGGCTCGTAGCCTTCCTCTTTGACCCATTGCCAGGCGCGCTCGCCGATTTGCTTCCAGGCATGATCGATCATCCAGGCGCGCACCAGTTCGGCCTCCACTTCAGCCTCGGTGGCGCTATCGAAAACCGGCACCACAGCCCGGAAACCCAACTGCTTAGCCGCCCACCCGAGATGCACCTCCAGCACCTGCCCGATGTTCATCCGGCCAGGCACGCCCAGCGGGTTGAGGATGATGTCCACCGGCGTGCCGTCCTCCAGGAAAGGCATATCCTCGACCGGCACGACCTTGGAAATCACGCCCTTGTTTCCGTGGCGACCGGCGATCTTGTCGCCCGCCGTCAGTTTACGGCGCTGCGCCACCGACACGCGTACCATCTTCTCGACGCCAGCAGGCAGGTCGTGGTTGTCTTCCCGGGTGAAGACCTTGACGTCGATCACCGTGCCGCGCTCACCGTGGGGCATCTTGAGCGAGGTATCCTTGACGTCGCGCGCCTTTTCGCCGAAAATCGCCCGCAACAAACGCTCTTCCGGCGTGAGTTCCTTTTCGCCTTTGGGCGTCACCTTGCCCACCAAAATGTCTTTCGGGCCCACCTGCGCCCCGATGCGGATGATGCCCTCCTCGTCCAGGTCACGAATGGCCTCTTTGCCGACGTTGGGGATGTCGCGGGTAATCTCCTCCGGCCCCAGGCGGGTATCACGCGCTTCCACCTCGTATTTCTCGATGTGCACCGAGGAGAAATAATCGTCCTGCACCAGCCGCTCGGAAATCAACACCGCGTCCTCGAAGTTGCCGCCTTCCCACGAGAGGAAAGCCACCACCACGTTCTGCCCCAAGGCCAGCACGCCGCCCTCGGTGGCCGACGAATCGGCCAGCACGTCGCCGACTTTCACCCGCTGCCCTTTGACGACCAACGGGCGCTGGTCGATGCACGTGCTCTGGTTGGAGCGCTGGTAGCGGCGCAGGACATACTCGTGCTCCGAGCCGTCATCTGCCCGCACCACAATGTGCTCACCCGTGACGGCAATCACTTCGCCGTCTTCCTCGGCCAGCACCAGTTGGCCGGAGTCGCGCGCTGCATAGGCCTCCATGCCGGTGGAGACCAGCGGCACCTCAGGGCGCATCAAGGGCACGGCCTGCGCCTGCATGTTGGAGCCCATCAACGCACGGCTGGCATCGTCATGCTCCAAGAAGGGGATCATCGCCGCGCTCATGCCCACCAGTTGCTGCGGGGCAACGTCCATGTAGGTCACGTTGATCGGCTCGGTAAACTGGAAGCCTGACTGATACCGGCAGACGACATCTTCGGCGGTAAATTCGCTGTACTCGTTCAGCGGTGCATTGGCCTGAGCGATGTAGTTGCGGTCGTCGACGTCGGCGGTGAGGTAGTCCACATCGTCGGAAACGAAAGGCACCACCTTGACCTCGGCCTCTCCCAGCCGATCGGCCAGTTGGCGCGCCTGTTCCTTGTTCAACCGGGTGCCCGCCGCAAAGAGCACAGCACCGCTTTCGGGGTCCACCACGTCTTCCCGCAGTTTGCGGTTGACCATATAAGGGCTGTTGGCGGGCAAGGCGTTGTACACCCGCCGGTAAGGCGATTCGATGAAGCCGAATTCGTTGACCCGCGCATAGGTGGCCAGGCGACCGATGAGACCGATGTTGGGGCCCTCGGGCGTCTCGATGGGGCAGATGCGGCCATAGTGGGAGTGGTGAATGTCGCGGACGTCGAAACCGGCGCGCTCACGGCGCAAGCCGCCGGGCCCCAACGCCGAGAGCGTGCGCTTGTGGCGCAGTTCGGCCAGGGGGTTGGTCTGATCCATGAACTGGGAGAGTTGGCTGGAGCCAAAGAACTCGCGCAGGGCTGCCACCACCGGGCGAATGTTGATCAGCGTGGCCGGCGTCAATTGCTCCTGGTCACGGATGGACATCCGCTCTTTGATCACCCGCTCCATGCGGCGCATACCGATGCGGAGTTTGTTTTGCACCAACTCGCCCACGGTCTTCACCCGCCGATTGCCCAGGTGGTCCATGTCGTCGGGGGTATCTTGCTCGTTGTTGATGGCAATCATGCGCTGCAATAGGCGCACGATGTCCCATTTACTCAACGAGCGATGCGTCAAGGGCACCACATCGTGCAGGTCGAGTTTCTGGTTCATCTTGTAGCGCCCTACGCCCGCCAGGTCGTAGTAACGCTGGTTGAAAAGTTGCGTCTCCACGAACTCGCGAGCGTTCTCTAAGGTGGCCGGGTCGCCGGGGCGCACGCGGCGGAAAAACTCGATGAGCGCCTGCTCGGCGATAGACATCTTGCCCGAAGTGTCCCATTCCGGCTCCTGCGCCAGGGTCGAGGCGATGAACATACGGTCGGGGTTGGTATCCACACCCTGGAAAAGGGCGATCAACTCCTCGTCCGTGCCCTCTGCGAGGGGAGAATTCGGCAACCCGTCGTCCACCGCGGCCAACGCCCGCAACAAAATGGTGACCGGTACGGTGCGGCGGCGGTTGAATTTGAGGATGAGGTAATCGCTCTTGCGGGTCTCGAACTCCATCCACACACCGCGGTCGGGGATGAGTTTGGACTTGGCCAGCAGGCGCCCGGTGGTGCGGTCGAGGTTGGCCTCGAAATACACCCCCGGCGAGCGGATCAACTGCGAGACCACTACCCGCTCGGTGCCGTTGATGATGAACGTCCCCTTGGAGGTCATCCAGGGGAAATCGCCCAGGAAGATGTCCTGCTTGACCGGTTCGGGCACTTCCGGCCCGGCCAGGAGCACCGACACCCACAACGGGCGAGCATAAGTCAGCCCCCGCTCGACGCATTCGTCGACGCTGTACTTGGGCTCCTTGAACCAATACTTCAACCCCCACTGCTTCGCCTCGGGCGTTCGGCTGGGGAAATACAGCCGCATGCCCTTGTTGTACGATTCAATGGGCGTAATTTCGTCAAACAGGTCAGCAAGACGCTCGCTGACCAGTTGCTCAAAAGACGACAGTTGGATTTCGATCAGGTTAGGCAGAGGCAGTTTGACCTCAATTCGGCCATAAGACTTGGTGGGCAATGCCGCCATGCGCATACTCTCCTGCAGGGAACTTGGTGGGCTGATTTCCCCTTGTGTGTCGGATGCACCGGTTTAAGACACAAAGCGAACCCATATTATAAACGCGAGGCAGGAGAGGAGCAAGGAAACGCACAAAGTT